>JAYUWF010000434.1:0-2919 GCA_043753685.1 Herminiimonas sp. | reverse complement strand
TCAACCAAGACTGCCGTCATCACCGGCATCACCGGCCAGGACGGCGCGTATCTCGCCGAGCTCCTGCTGGGCAAGGGCTATACCGTCTACGGTACCTTCCGCCGTTCCAGTTCCGTCAATTTCTGGCGCATCGACGAGCTCGGCGTGTCCGGCCATCCGAACCTGCATCTGGTGGAATTCGACCTGACCGATCTGGGCTCCAGCATCCGCTTGCTCACCACCACCGGCGCAACCGAGGTCTACAACCTGGCGGCGCAGAGTTTTGTCGGTGTCTCGTTCGACCAGCCGGCCACCACCGCCGCCATTACCGGTATCGGCGCAGTGCACTTGCTGGAAGCGATCCGCATCGTCAATCCGGCGATCCGCTTCTATCAGGCCTCGACCTCCGAAATGTTCGGCAAGGTACAGGCCGTGCCGCAGATCGAGGAAACCCCGTTCTATCCGCGCAGTCCGTACGGCGTCGCAAAACTGTATGCGCACTGGATGACCATCAACTACCGCGAGTCGTACGGCATCTTCGGTTGCAGCGGCATCCTGTTCAACCATGAATCGCCGCTGCGCGGCCGGGAATTCGTCACCCGCAAGATCACCGATTCGGCCGCCAAGATCAGCCTCGGCAAGCTCGACGTCCTGGAACTGGGCAACATCGACGCCAAGCGCGACTGGGGCTATGCCAAGGAATATGTCGAGGGCATGTGGCGCATGCTGCAGGCCGATGTGCCGGACACCTTCGTGCTGGCGACCAACCGGACCGAGACCGTGCGCGACTTCGTCACCATGGCGTTCAAGGCGATCGACGTGCGGCTCGAATGGCGTGGCACGGCCGAGCAGGAAATCGGCGTCGACACTGCCACCGGCAAGACCCGGGTGCAGGTCAATCCGAAGTTCTATCGGCCGGCGGAAGTCGAACTCCTGATCGGCAATCCGGCCAAAGCGCGTGAACAGCTCGGTTGGGAAGCGCCGACCACGCTGGAACAATTGTGCGCCATGATGGTGGAAGCCGATCTACGGAGAAATAAGCTTGGTTTTTCATTCTGATCCGTTGAGCGGCGCATCGGCTACACCGTTGCAGGCCGGGCAGGGCGGCCAGGTTGGCCGGGTATTGCTGACCGGTGCGCGCGGCTTTACCGGCCACTATGTGCGTGCCGAATTGCAGGCTGCCGGTTACCAGGTCATCGATGCCGTGGCCGAGTCCGGAACGAATGTTGCGGCCCCGACCGCAACGACCCCGGCACCCGGCGCCGCGAGACCGGCCAACCAGGTTGTCCTCGACATCACCTCGCTCGAGAATTGCCGCGACGTGATGCAGGCGGTGCGTCCGGACTACCTGATCCACCTGGCCGCGATCAGTTTCGTCGGTCATGCCGATGCCGAAGCCTTTTACCGGGTCAACGTGATCGGTACGCTGAACCTGTTGCAGGCAATGGCCGATACCGGCGTCGCGCCCAGGCGGGTCGTCCTGGCCAGCAGCGCCAATATCTATGGCAATGCAGCGGCCGGCATCCTGACCGAAGCACAGGCGCCGGCGCCGATCAATCACTACGCCATGAGCAAGCTGGCGATGGAATACCTGGTCAAGCCGTGGGGCGAACGTTTTCCCCTGGTCGTCACGCGGCCGTTCAACTACACCGGTGTCGGCCAGGGCGCGCAGTTCCTGGTGCCGAAGATCGTCTCGCATTTCGTCGATCGCGCAGCCGTGATCGAACTCGGAAACCTCGACGTCGAGCGGGATTTTTCGGATGTTCGCACGGTGGCGCGGGTGTATCGGGAATTGCTACAGGCCGATTGCGCCGGCCAGACCGTCAACATCTGCAGCGGCCAGCCGTATTCGCTGCGCGACATCATCGCCATGATGGAAGCGATCGCCGGCTATGCGATCGAGGTCCGGGTCAACCCCGCCTTCGTGCGTGCCAATGAAGTCAAGACCCTGGTCGGCTCGACCGAGCGCCTGCACGCACTGGTGGGCCAGCACGGTCACATTCCACTGCAGGACACCTTGCGCTGGATGGCGCGGGAATGACGCTCGGGCCACAGGACGGGCCGGCATTGCAGTTGCGGCCCGTCGATGACTGCGCCGCCGATCGGTCTTCTTCCACTTTTTCCACGCCAGGCCAGGCTCATGCTGCGGCCGGCGCCGGCATGGCTTCGGCTTCCGACAACAATCTGCTGCGCATCGGACTCGGCACGACCACGGTCGAACCTGCGCTGACGCATGGCCGGCTCGATGGCATCGGCGTCTATTCCCGTGCCTTGCTCGACACCTTGCCGGGTGCGGGATGCAGCGTGCAGGGGTTTTCCTATCCCGGCGCATCGGCTGCACCATTCACGGTCGGGCGGCGCATGCCGCATTCGTTCGCCGCACTCAGCCTGCGCGACCTGTTCACGCCGCGCCAGTCGCGACTGGCGATGCCGGTCGAGCTGTATCACGCCACCGATTACCGGATCGTGCGCATGGATTGTCCGGTAGTGGCGACCCTGCACGATGCCGTGACCATGCAATATCCGCAGTGGTGCAATCCGCGCCTGCGCACCATCAAGAACTGGGTGCAGCGTAACGCCGCCCACAAGGCCGATCACGTCATCGCGCTCTCGCATTTCGCGGTCGCCGAACTGGTGAAGTATTTTGGCGTCGACGAGCGCCGCATCAGCGTCGTGCCGTGCGGCGTGACGGCGCAATGGGCGCTGCAGCCGCCTGCCGAAGAGGTTGCAGCCACCCTGCGGCAGTTCGGGATGACGCCGGGATATTTCCTGTTCGTCGGCACCCTGCAGCCGCGCAAGAACATCGATCGCATCCTGGCCGCCTATCTGAGCCTGCCCGACGACATCCGGCGCGCGCATCAGTGCGTCATCGTCGGCCGCGCCGGCTGGCGCTGCGCCGACACCATCGCCCGCATTCAGACGGCGGTGGCGGGCGGCGAA
>JAYUWF010000433.1:0-2929 GCA_043753685.1 Herminiimonas sp. | reverse complement strand
TCTTTACCGGCGCCATGGATTACTGGCCGAATGTGGATGCCGTGCAGTGGTTCGCCGCTGAGGTGTTCCCTCGCCTGCGCGCCGCATTTCCACAAGTGCGGTTCATGATCGTCGGCGCCCGGCCGGCGCCCGAGGTCCTGGCGCTGGCCGCTGTCGACGGCATCACCGTGACCGGTACCGTTCCCGATGTTCGCCCGTTTATCGCCCATGCAGCGGTAGCCGTGGCGCCGCTACGGGTCGCGCGCGGAATACAGAACAAGGTGTTGGAAGCGATGGCAATGGCCAAATCGGTCGTGGTGTCGCCGCAGGCGCTCGAAGGCATCGAGGCCGTGGTCGGACGTGACCTTCTGCTGGCAGCCGACTCAGCTGATTTTTTCGATGCCGTGTCGGCACTCCTGCAACACTCCAACGCGGCATTCGGTGCGGCTGCCCGTGCGCAGGTGCAACAACGCTACAGCTGGGCCAGCAACCTTGCGCGCATCGATGCCAGCCTGGAAAGCGCATCCACGACGGCGACGCATTCCGCGGCGCCCTTACCTGAGACGATGTCACGATGATCGAAACGCCAGCGCCGATTTTCCCGAGCACTGCTCTACCTCGCCAAGGAGGCGTGACGACAGCAGCCAGCGGACCGAAATGGCCGCTGGCGCTGGCACTGGCGGCTGCCGCCCTCGTGCTGTTCGGTCTGTACTTCAACACGGCCAGATCGTTCGTCACCGTCTGGAACAGCTCGGAGACCTTCGCGCACGGCTATATCATCCTGCCGATCAGCCTGTGGCTGATCTGGCGCCGCCGCACCAATTTCGACGCACTGCCGGCCACGCCCTTCTGGCCCGCAATCGGCCTGCTGCTGATCCTCGGCGCGGGCTGGCTGCTGGCGCGCATGGGTGAGGTGCAGGTAGTCATGCAGTACAGCTTCGCGGCGATGATCCCGGTCGTGGCGCTGGCGATCATGGGCCGGCAATTGGCCTGGTCGCTAGCCTTTCCGCTGTTGTTCGTGCTGCTGGCGGTACCGTTCGGCGAAGTATTCGTCGATCCGCTCGTAAATTTCACTGCGGACTTCACGGTTCGTGCAGTGGAGCTGACCGGCATTCCAGTCCTGCGCAGCGGCACCAAGTTCGAGCTGCCCACCGGCAGCTGGTCGGTCATCGAAGGCTGCAGTGGCGTGCGCTACCTGATTTCCTCGATCACGCTGGGCGCGTTGTATGCCTACCTGACTTATCGATCGACCACGCGGCGCATCCTGTTCATGGTCACCGCAGTGGTCGCGCCGATCATCGCCAACGGTCTGCGCGCTTTCATGATCGTCATGATCGGACACTTCAGCAAGATGGAACTGGCCGTCGGAATCGACCACATCCTGTACGGCTGGGTATTTTTCGGGCTCGTGATGTTCCTGATGTTCTGGATCGGCAGCTTCTGGCGCGAAGATTCCGACCCGGAACGCACTGCGCTGGCGCCGCTTGCCGGACAGCCTGCAGTCGGTTCGACGATTCCCGAAAATCTCGTGCCGATCACCGTTGCGGTGCTGGTCTCGCTTGCGATATGGCCGCTCTACGCAAGCTATGCCGATCGCGCAGTGTTCAATCCGAAACCTGTCGTCCTGCAAACAAAGGCGATCGGATCTGGATGGACGCCTGCGGCTGCGTTCTCCGACTGGGTCCCACGCTACACAAAACCGGCTGCGGGCTACGATGCGATCTTCCAGCAAGGAAGCAGCGCGCCGGTCGCGATCTCGATGCTGTACTACCGTAACCAGCGTGAAGGCCGCGTGCTGATCAGCTCACAGAATCGACTGGTCGAATACGAAGACGTGATCCATCAATTAAACGGGACCGGTCGGACCGAGCAGATCGGCGGCCGCTCCCTTGCCTTGCGCGAGGCGACTCTGCAAGGACCGAAGGGTAAGATTCTGGTCTGGCACTGGTACTGGATCGACCGCCAGTACACCGCCAGCGACTACGCCGGCAAGCTGATGCAGGCGAAGGCGAAACTACTGCTGCGCGGCGACGATGGTGCTGCCGTCTTGCTGTCGGCACCCTTGACGGCGGACCCCGAGACTGCCCGCACTGCACTGCGGAGCTTCCTGAACGCCAACCTGCCGGCGATCGACGCGACCCTGGCAGCCGCCAACGGCAACTGAGGATGGCGGCAAAATCGACGTCCTTGCCGCTGGTGGTGCACCTGGTCTACCGGCTCGATTTTGGTGGCCTCGAAACCGTCCTGGCCGAATGCGTCAACGGCATGCCGTCCGACCGCTACCGGCACGCCGTGGTCTGCCTGACCGACTACACCGAATTTGCACAAAAAATCACGCAGCCCGGCGTGCAGATCCATGCACTGCACAAGCCGGCTGGCGCGGCGCCCGGCACGCACTTCAAGCTGTGGAAATTGTTGCGTACCCTGCGTCCGACCATCCTGCACACCTACAACCTGGCTGCGATCGAATATGCATTCACGGCGGCACTGGCCGGCGTGCCGATCCGCATTCACGCCGAACACGGCCGCGACCTGAGCGACCCGGAAGGCAAGAACCGCAAACATAACCTCTTGCGGCGCTTCCTGATTCCGTTCATCGACTGCTTTGTCCCCGTATCGCGCGACTTGAAGCAGTGGCTGGCCCTGGTGATTGGCGTGCCCGACACAAAGAACCGCTTGATCAACAATGGCGTCGATACCGCGCGCTTCGTGCCGCGCGCGCCTTCTACCTCAGCAGCGCAGCAGGCGCTTCCTTTCATCGTCGGTACGGTCGGCCGCATCCAGGACATCAAGAACCACGCAGGCCTGGTGCGGGCATTCCAGCGCCTGCGCGAAATGCTGCCAGCGCAGCGCGACAGCCTGCGCCTGCAAATTATCGGTGACGGCCCGCTGATGGCGGCGCTGAAGACGCAGGTAACGGCAGCCGGACTGGACGAAGCGGTCTGGCTGG
>JAYUWF010000432.1:0-8957 GCA_043753685.1 Herminiimonas sp. | reverse complement strand
ACATTGCAGCGCCCGAGCTGCTTGGCGCGGTACATCGCCGCGTCGGCACGGCTGATCAGGGTATCTTCGTCGGCGCCGTCTTTCGGGAAGATGCTGATGCCGATGCTCGGTGTGAGCATGAGCGGTACTTCCTCGATCAGATAGGGTGCGGACAGTGCCGCCAGAATCTTCTGAGCGGTATCGTTGACCGCATCGTCGGACGTCATGTGCGGCAGGACCAGGACGAATTCATCGCCGCCGACCCGGGCGATGGTGTCGACCTCGCGCAATGCATGGCGCAGGCGCCCAGCGACCGCTTGCAGGGACAAGTCGCCGACGCGATGACCGAGCCGATCGTTGACCTGCTTGAAGCAATCGAGGTCGATGAACATGATCGCCAGCCGGTCGCCGTGGCGCTTGGTCAGGATCATTGCCTGCGCCAGCCGGTCCATCAGGAGCCGGCGATTCGGCAGGCCGGTCAGGGCGTCATGGTTGGCGCAATAACTGAGTTGCTCCTCGGCGAAGCGGCGTTCCTGGATTTCCTCGCGCAAGCGCAGATTCGCGGCAGCCAGCTCGGTGGTGCGCTCCTGCACCCGCAGCTCCAGATCGTCGCGCGCCTGCAGCAGCGCTTCCTGAGTCTGGCGCCTTTCTGTAATGTCTTCGGTAATGAAAATCGTGCCGGCGCTGTGATCCTCGGGATCGATCGCCTTGGCCATCATGCGGCACCAGAACAGGCTGCCGTCGCGGCGTTTCATCTGCAGCTCGACATCCAGGCGCAGGCCGGCGCTCAAGGCCGGGATTGCCTGCGCGGTCAGGTCATCGAAGGCTTCGGCGGAGGGATACACCATGTAGGTCAGCTGACCGGCCAGCTCTTCGCTGCTCCAGCCGAACATTTCGGAAAACCGCGGGTTCGAGCGCAAGAAGCGTCGGTCGCGCGTGAAGGCGACACCCAGCGGCGCATTGTCGAGAATGGCCTGATACTCGAGCAGGGCCTGGCGCAGGACTTGTTCGCCAGCCAGTTCGCTGTCGACAACGGAAGTTTTTAAACTGGTCATAGCGAATAGTGGTCGCTGAAGATCCTGCAGAATGCAGTGGGCTGCGCAATGACCGTTCGATGCACGGATCGCGCATGTCAGCCCCAGGGAAACGCCGCATATCGGGCAACAATCAAGGCAATAATATTTACCTGGAGAAATATAATTATACGACCTGCCGGTTCAAAATTCATCTGATCAGTGTTAAACAGTGTGTCGATGCTTAAACCGACTTGTCAGCTCCGGTCCTGACCGTACATGCGGGTAAAATGGCGCGCGGCAGCGAGGTGTGCTGCGACGCATCTGACCTCATCTGAATGATCAACGGACCTTTTCTGCATGTTGCGACTGACTGATATCCAACTTCCGCTCGACCATGTCGAGGCGGATCTGCCGGCCGCGATCCTGGAGCGGTTGGGCCTGGACGCAGCTGCACTGAAAAACTTCACCATCTTCAAGCGCAGCTACGATGCGCGCAAGAAAAGCGCGATCACGCTGATCTATACGGTCGATGTCGACGTCACCGACGAGCCGGCCATACTCGAGCGGCTACGCGCCAACCGCTCGGTCGGCATCACGCCCGACACCAGCTACCACTTCGTGGCGCAGGCGCCGGCCGGGCTGCGCACGCGGCCGGTCGTGATCGGCACCGGACCATGCGGCCTGTTCGCCGGATTGATCCTGGCACAAATGGGGTTCAAGCCGATCATCCTGGAGCGCGGCAAGGCGGTGCGCGAGCGGACCAAGGACACCTTTGGCCTGTGGCGCAAGCGGGAGCTGCATCCGGAATCGAACGTGCAGTACGGCGAAGGCGGCGCCGGCACTTTTTCGGATGGCAAGCTGTGGAGCCAGATCAAGGACCCCAAGCATTACGGGCGCAAGGTCTTGATGGAATTCGTCAAGGCGAATGCGCCGCCGGAAATCCTGTATGTCAGCAAGCCACACATCGGTACGTTCCGCCTGGTGCAGATGGTGGAAAAGATGCGCGCCTCGATCGAGGAACTGGGCGGTGAATTCCGTTTCCAGAGCAAGGTCGAGGATCTCGACATCGTCGACGGCCGCATCCGCGGCGTGCTGCTGCAAGGCGGCGAACACATCGAAAGCGACCACGTTGTGCTGGCAGTCGGTCACAGCGCGCGCGATACGTTCGAAATGCTGCATGCGCGCGGCGTGTATCTGGAAGCGAAACCGTTCTCGCTGGGTTTCCGCATCGAGCATCCGCAATCGCTGATCGACACCGCACGCTTCGGACCGAACGCCGGCAATCCGATCCTGGGCGCCGCCGACTACAAGCTTGTGCATCACTGCAGCAATGGCCGCTCGGTCTACAGTTTCTGCATGTGCCCGGGCGGCACCGTCGTGGCCGCCACCTCGGAAGTCGGACGGGTGGTCACCAACGGCATGAGCCAGTATTCGCGCAACGAGCGCAATGCCAACAGCGGCATCGTGGTCGGCATCACGCCGGCCGATTATCCGGGCCATCCGCTGGCGGGCATCGCTTTCCAGCGCCAGTGGGAGTCGCGGGCCTTCGAGCTGGGCGGTGGCAACTACAATGCGCCGGGCCAGCTGGTTGGGGACTTCGTTGCCAACCGGCCATCTACCGCACTGGGCACGGTGATCCCCTCGTACACGCCGGGCGTGACCCTGGGTGACCTGAACACCGCCTTGCCGGATTATGCGATCGCGGCGATCCGTGAAGCGCTGCCAGCCTTCGACAAGCAGATCCGCGGCTTTGCCATGCAGGATGCAGTACTGACCGGTGTCGAGACGCGGACGTCGGCGCCGATCCGCATTACCCGCAACGAAAACTGCCAGAGTTTGAATACGCGCGGCTTGTTTCCCGCCGGTGAAGGCGCCGGTTATGCCGGCGGCATCCTGTCGGCTGCCGTCGATGGCATCAAGGTGGCCGAAGCGGTGGCCCTGAGCATGCTGGCATCCTGAAGCAGGATCACTAACTTTCTAAAGCCAGCCTGATTTGCGGAACCGGTAATACAGGTAACTGCAGACTGAGACCATGATGCCGATGGCGGCGGGATAGCCATATTCCCACTGCAGTTCCGGCATGGTCTTGAAGTTCATGCCCCAGATGCCGGCGAAAGCGGTTGCCACCGCAAAGATGGCGGCCCAGGCTGCAAGGCGCTTGTTGACCTCGCTCTCGTCGATGGCGACCATCGACAGATTCACCTGGATCGCGGTGCTGATGGTGTCGCGGATGGTATCGATCGAGGTGTTGATGCGGTACAGGTGATCGTAGACATCGCGGAAATATTCCTGGGTGTTGCTGCAGAGTGCAGGCACCCGCCCGCCGTAGAGTTTGCCCGTGGCTTCCATCAATGGCGCGACCGCATGCTTCAGGACCAGCACCTTGCGCTTCAATTCATACAGGCGCTGGATGTTGGCGCGCTCGGTTCCCTTGTCGAAGATCTTTTCCTCGATCGTTTCCAGTTCCTGTTCGAGCGCATCGGCCACCGGAAAATAACGGTCCACCACGGCATCCATCAGCGCGTACAGCACGAACGCCGGGCCCTGACGCAACAGATCGGGTTCGCGCTCGCAGCGCGCGCGCACGCCCAGGAAACCCTGCTGGCTGCGACTGCGAACCGACAAGACGTAGTTGTGGCCTACGAAGACATCGAGTTCGCCGACATTCAATTCGCCATCGATCATCTCGATTGTATGCACCACCGCGAACAGCGAGTCGCCGTATTCCTCGATCTTCGGGCGCTGATGGCCGCTCGATGCGTCTTCGACCGCCAGTTCATGCAGGCCGAATTCTTCGCTCATCTGTTTCAGCTCGGCGGGCTCGCCATCCTTCAGTGCCACCCAGACGAAACAGTCGGGCCGCTGGATGTATTCGCTGATGTCCGCGATCGAGACATCAGCCAGTTTGGTGCCATTTTCGTAAGCAACGCAATTGATCAGCATGCGCCGGTCCTCGGTAGATTGAAATGCCTGTTTGCAGCGGCATAAAGTGTACACGTGAAAACCATGGGAACCATGCTAAGGTGGTCGTCTGCTTCGACTCCGATGGCGTTCCTCAATCATGTGTCAATTGCTCGGCATGAATTGCAACGTGCCTACCGATATCGTTTTCAGCTTCACCGGTTTCGCCACCCGCGGTGGCGGCACCGATGTCCACAACGATGGCTGGGGGATCGCGTTCTTCGAAGGCGCCGGCGTGCGCCATTTCGTCGATCACGAAGCCGCCATCGCCTCGCCAATTGCCCAACTGATCAAGCGCCTGCCCATCAAGTCGACCAACGTCATCGCGCATATCCGCAAGGCGACGCAAGGCCGGGTAGCGCTGGAAAACTGCCATCCCTTCGTGCGGGAACTGTGGGGCCGCTACTTCGTTTTCGCGCACAACGGCGACCTGCAGGGTTTTGCGCCGCTGCTCGATGGCCCGTATCGTCCGGTGGGCAATACCGACAGCGAACGCGCTTTCTGCTTCATCCTGCAACAACTGCGGCGCCGATTCGGCGACGTACCACCGTCCCGCGAAGCAGTGACCGAAGCCTTGCACACGCTGGTGGCCGAGATCGCCGCCCACGGCACGTTCAACCTGATGCTATCGGATGGCTCGGCGCTGTACGTACATTGTTCGACCAACCTGCACTATCTGGTGCGGCAGCATCCTTTTGCAAAAGCCAAGCTGTCGGACGACGACGTCAGCGTCGATTTTTCCGAAGTCACGACACCCAACGACCGCGTCGCCATCATCGTCACCGAGCCACTGACCACCAACGAAACCTGGACCCGTTTCGCACCCGGCGAATTGAAGGTGTTCGTCGACGGCATGCCGCTGGCATAGCCTGCTTCAGCGACTCCTGCGCGGCTTCAGAGGATCGGTCCGAGATGGGAGGCGATGTGCTCCCAGAGCTTTTCCTGCCACGGCCGCTGCTGCCACTGCGCATAGGTGATGCGGCGCGACTTCTTGATGTCCTCGTCGAAGATCGCCGTTTGCTGGATCGCAAAACCGGCGTCGTAGACATTCACGTTGGCTTCGTCATTCAAACGCATCGAACGGTCGTCGAAATTGGTCGAGCCGACCGAGGTCATCAAGCCATCGACGATCATCACCTTGCAGTGGTACATGGTCGGCTGGTATTCATACATTTCCGCGCCGGCTTCCAGCAACTCGCCCCACATACCGCGCGAGGAACTGCGTACCGTGTCGGCATCGGTATGCGGGCCCGGCATGATGATCCTGAGTTTCACGCCCCGCTGCATGGCCTCGATCAATGTGTCGCGCGTGCGTTCGTCCGGCACGAAATAGGCGCTCGAGATATAGATCGATTTCTGCGCCGCCTTGAACGCCAGCATGTACATCAGGTGCATGCTCTCGTTGCCGCCCGACGGAGAACTGCTGAAGGTTTGCGCGGCCAGGTTTCCGACCGGCGCCAGCGCCGGGAAATAATCCGGCCCGTGCAGCACCCTGCCGGTGGTCTTGATCCAGTTGTCCATGAAGACCGCCTGCATCTGTGCCACCACCGGACCCTCGACCCGGAAATGGGAATCGCGCCAGTGCTCCGGATCCTGCGCGTTGCCGGTCCAGATGCCGGCAATACCCACGCCACCGGTAAAGCCGATGTTGCCATCGACGATCAACAGCTTGCGGTGCGTCCGGTTATTGATGCGGCCGAGACTGTACCAGCGCAGGGGATGGTAATTCTGGAAATTCACGCCGGCGTCGGTCATCTTCTTGATCGCCGCCGCATTCATCTTGCTGCTGCCGACCCAGTCGACCAGGACATGCACCTTCACGCCGGCACGCGCACGTTCGGCCAGTGCGTTGGCCATTTCGTCGCCGATGTCTTCGGACCAGTAAATGTAGGTCTCGAGATTGATGCTGCGCTTTGCCTCGCGCACGGCCTTCAACATCGCGGGAAAGATCTGCACGCCGTTCAGTAGCGGCTCGACCTTGTTACCGGTGACGATGTTCGGTCCGAGCATGACGCCCATGGAGCGCTGGAATTGGGAATCCGATACTTGGTACAACCGCGGTATGTCCTGGCTGACTTTCTTTTCACCGCCTGAAAAATTGGCAACCAAAATGACTGCCGCCAGTGTCGCGGCGACGGATGCCAGGATTACCAGCAGCTTGCCGGTCTTGCTTTCAGGGGTTTTCAGTTGCCAGCGCATGATTCCATTCTTTAAACCAGAGACCGGTCGGCGAGCGGACCGTCTTAACTGAGTGCAAGAATAGCAGAGCCACCGTTAGCATTTATGCACGGTGGCTCTCATATCGCGCTGTTGTCCGAGCAGAAATAAAATCAAGAAAGATTCGGCGCCAGCCAGCGTTCGATCTCGGCTTTGGGTACGCCACGGCGTTGCGCCATGTCGTCGACCTGGTCATCGCCGATCTTGCCGACGCTGAAATATTTGGCATCGGGATGGGCCAGGTAAAAGCCCGACACGGCCGCGCCCGGGAACATGGCAAAGGATTCGGTTAGCTGCATGCCGATTTCTTCGCACTGCAACAGGCGGAACATGTCGGCCTTGACGGTATGTTCCGGGCAGGCCGGATAACCGGGTGCCGGCCGGATGCCACCATACGACTCGGCGATCAGCGCGGGTTTGTCGAGCGCCTCGTTGGCGGCGTAGCCCCACAGGTCGGTGCGCACTCGTTCGTGCAATTGCTCGGCGAAGGCTTCGGCCAGCCGGTCGGCCAGGGATTTGAGCATGATCGACGAATAATCGTCGTGGGCATCCTCGAAGCGCTTTTCGTATTTTTCGATGCCGATGCCGGCGGTGACTGCAAAGAGGCCGATGTAGTCGGCCACGCCCGAGGCCTTTGGCGCCAGAAAATCGGCCAGGCACTGGTTCGGCCGCGCCACGCCATCGATTACCGGTTTGACGGTTTGCTGCCGTACGCCGTAATAGGTAAAGGCGACTTCGGTGCGGGTCTCGTCGGTATAGACCTCGATGTCGTCGTCGTTGACGCTGTTGGCCGGCATCAGGGCGATCACGCCGTTCGCCGTCAGCCAGCGGCCGTCGATGACTTTCTTCAGCAGCGCCTGGCCTTCCTCGAACACCTTGCTGGCCGATTCGCCGACCACGCTGTCGGTCAGGATCGCCGGAAAGGGACCTGCCAGATCCCAGGTCTGAAAGAACGGACCCCAGTCGATGTACTGCGCCAGCAAGCCGAGGTCGACATTCCTGAACACCCGGCGGCCGATGAATTTCGGTTTTACGGGTGCCGATGGCGCGGTGAACGGCACCACCATTTTGTTGGCGCGTGCCTGTGCGAGAGTGAGCAGCGGCACGGCTTTCTTGTTGGCGTGCTGGATGCGGATGCGCTCGTAGTCGGTGGCGATCTCTGCGATGTACTGCTCGCGCTGTTCGGGTGTCAGCAGCGACTGCGCCACGGAGACCGAGCGCGAGGCGTCGGCCACGTACACCACCGGGCCGTCGTAATTTTGCGCGATCTTGACGGCCGTGTGGGCGCGTGACGTGGTGGCGCCACCGATCAGCAATGGAATCTTCAACATCCGGAAATACGGATCACGCTGCATTTCCTTGGCAACGTAGGCCATTTCTTCCAGCGACGGCGTGATCAGGCCGGACAGGCCGATGATGTCCGCATTCTCCGCTTTCGCCCGCGCCAGGATTTCGGAGCACGGCACCATCACGCCCATGTTCACTACTTCGAAGTTATTGCACTGTAAGACCACCGAGACAATGTTCTTGCCGATGTCGTGCACGTCGCCCTTGACGGTGGCGATGACGATCTTGCCCTTGGGTTTGGCGGCCACGCCGGTGCGCTGCTCTTCCAGGAGCTTCTCGGCTTCGATGTAGGGAATCAGGTGTGCCACCGCCTGCTTCATGACGCGTGCCGATTTCACCACCTGCGGCAGGAACATCTTGCCCTGTCCGAACAGGTCGCCCACGATGTTCATGCCATCCATCAGCGGGCCTTCGATCACGTGGATCGGCCGCCCGCCCGAGGCTTCGAGTTGCGCCCGCGCTTCTTCGGTATCGTCGACGATCCATTGCGTGATGCCGTGCACCAGCGCATGCGCCAGGCGTTTTTGCACCGGGCCATCGCGCCATTCAAGGTTCTGCTCTTCCTTCTTGCCGCCGGCCTTGAGCGTGCCGGCGAATTCGATCATGCGCTCGGTCGCGCTCAGGTTATCGGGATTGACGCCAGTCACCGGGCGATTCAAGACAACGTCCTCGACCCGCTCGCGCAATTCCGGCGACAGTTCGCTGTAGACGCCCATCATGCCGGCGTTGACGATGCCCATCGTCATGCCGGCCTGGATCGCGTGATACAGGAACACGGTATGGATCGCTTCGCGCGCCGGATCATTGCCGCGGAAGCTGAAACTCACGTTCGAGACGCCGCCGCTGATCTTGGCATGCGGCAGATTGGCGCGGATCCAGCGCGTCGCATTGATGAAATCGACCGCGTAATTGTTGTGCTCGTCGATGCCGGTGGCGATCGCAAAGATGTTCGGATCGAAGATGATGTCTTCCGGCGGAAAACCGACCTTCGTCACCAGCAGGTTGTAGGCGCGCTGGCAGATCTCGATCTTGCGTTCGTAAGTATCGGCCTGGCCCTTTTCGTCGAAAGCCATGACGATGACGGCCGCGCCATAACGCCGGCACAGCGTTGCCTGGCGCAGGAATTCTGCTTCGCCTTCTTTCATGGAAATCGAATTGACGATCGACTTGCCCTGCACGCACTTCAGGCCGGCCTCGATCACCGACCATTTCGAAGAGTCGATCATGATCGGCACGCGCGCGATATCCGGTTCCGACGCGATCAGGTTCAGGAAGCGTGTCATCGCGGCGACCGAATCGAGCATCGCCTCGTCCATGTTGATGTCGATGATCTGGGCGCCGTTCTCGACCTGCGGGCGGGCGACCGCCAGCGCTTCGTCGTACTGCTCGTTCAGGATCAAGCGCGCGAAGGCTTTGGAGCCGGTGACGTTGGTGCGC
>JAYUWF010000431.1:0-26644 GCA_043753685.1 Herminiimonas sp. | reverse complement strand
ACTCTGGAAATTTATTGTCCTAATGCATCAAACCAGACAAGTCCCTCGATCTGCGCGTTGGGGGCACTAAACTTTCTGGCATGCTACTTGCATGAATGAAAGTGATTTTTAGCTGTTTAGCAATGTTTTTTGCAAAAATAGGTTTCCTCTGATTGACACCAGACATTTTGAATGTTTCCATTCATCCTTCAAAAATATTCAAAGAAATATTGATGGAGCGATGCCCAAGAGGCAGCGCGCGGATCGCAGGCCGGTACGCTGAATAACAGTTTGTAGAGACTCTGAACGTATCCAGAGAATTGGATTGGCTGGATGAACCTGGCGTCCCTGACGGGATGCATCAGGACTGCGCGCAGTGCACTGTGCTGGCGCGGCATCCCGTTGCATCCGATTACGGTTCTGCCACGTAAAAACGAACGTGGCCGGTTCCCAGCGGCCGGCGCGGACGTATCCCCAAGGCGATCCATGCAGTCGATTATCCGGGAATGACCTTTTCGGGTAATGCCCATTTTGGTGAGCTGATCATGGTTTGCCGAAACAAGTTTTTCACCTCGCGTCGTGTGGCTTAAGCAGCCGCGGATGCGCTGGAATCGGAGGAAGTAGGAATGGATTTTTCGCAGGTCGAGAAAAACCCGACGAAGAAATTTGTTGGTATTGCTTTCGTTACCCTCTTGCATGTCCTGATCATCTATGCGCTTGCCACCGGCCTGGCACGCAAAGTGGTCGAAGTCATTCAGCAGCCGCTTGAAACCAAGATCATCGAAGAGATCAAGCCGCCGCCACCACCGGACAAGCCGCCCCCACCACCGCCGCCAAAACTGGCTGCGCCGCCGCCGCCATTCATTCCGCCGCCCGAAGTGCAGATTCAGCAACCGGTGCAGCAGAACGTGATCCAGGCAACCACTACCGTTGTGCCGACCTCTACGGTGCTCGCTCCGATCGCCAAGGCCGAACCGGCTCCGGCGCCGGTAGCAGCACCGGTCGGCGCGAATCGTGTTGCAGCGGTGGTCGATCCGAGCGCTTGTGAAAAGCCGGCTTACCCGCGCGCTTCACTGCGGGCAGAAGAAACCGGTGTCGTGACCCTGGAATTCCTGATCGGCGTCGATGGTCGGGTGGTCGAATCCAAGGTCGTGAAATCAAGCGGCTTCAAGGCACTGGACAGCGCGGCACGCGCCGGTCTGAGCCTGTGCAAGTTCAAGCCCGGTTCGGTGGATGGCAAGCCAGAGCAATCATGGACGAAAATGCAGTACGTGTGGAAGCTGGAAGATTCTTGAGCCGCGGGTAGACCCTGCTTCTGAATGATGTTCGACTTCTGCAATAACAACTTTCTTAAAAATCTTGGAGCAAGCATGTCTTTACATAACCGTCTTTCCGCTGCACTGGCCACCGTCCTGCTGAGCGCCGCCACGTTTGCAACTGCTCCTTCAATGGCTGCCGATCCCGCACCCGCAGCCGCTGCCGCCACGACGCCTGCTGCTGCCCCGGCCGCTGCTGCCCCGACTGCTGCCCCGGTTGCTGCCCCGTCCGCGGCCGCACCCATGGCGGCCACACCCGCCGAGGCAATGACCGCACCGGCAAAAGAAGCCAAGGAAACCGTCGACAATCCATACGGCCTGGACGCACTGTGGAAAGGCGGCGACTTCGTCGCCCGCGGCACGCTGATCATCCTCGTCATCATGTCGATGGGCAGCTGGTACATCCTGATCACCAAGCTGATCGACCATATCCGCCTGGCCGGCCAGGCCAAGGAAGCCCGCACCAAGTTCTGGAAATCGGCATCGGTTCCGGCCGGCACCGCCACGCTGGCAGCCAACAGCCCCTACCGCTACATCGCCGAGGCCGGCGCCAATTCGACCGAACGTCATGACGGCGCCTTGCTGGAGCAGATCGACCTCAATACCTGGGTGACGATGTCGATCCAGCGCGCCGTCGAAAAAGTACAGAGCCGCCTGCAGGATGGCCTGGCTTTCCTGGCAACCGTAGGTTCGACTGCACCGTTCGTTGGCCTGTTCGGAACCGTCTGGGGCATCTATCACGCGCTGACCGCCATCGGTATCGCTGGCCAGGCGTCGATCGACAAGGTTGCCGGTCCGGTTGGCGAAGCGCTGATCATGACAGCCATCGGTCTGGCCGTCGCCGTTCCTGCCGTGTTGGGCTATAACTTCCTGGTCCGCCGCAACAAGGGCGCGATGGAAGAAGTCCGTTCGTTTTCGTCGGACCTGCATTCTGTGCTGTTGTCAGGCGTGATGTCGTCTTCGGTTGCGGCCAACACTGCCGCGATGAAGAAAGCAGGCTAAATCATGGCAATGTCCATGGGCTCCCCGGACGGGGACGACGACGCGGAGATTTCCGCCATCAACACCACGCCGCTGGTCGATGTGATGCTGGTGCTACTGATTATTTTCCTGATCACGATTCCGGTGGTCACGCACACGGTGCCGGTGAAACTGCCGGCCGAAGTCAACAAGCCGTATGTGACCAAGCCGGAAAACATTAACATCGCCATCGACCGCGAAGGCCAGGCATTCTGGAACGAGCGGGCGATCGACCAGAAGGAACTGTTGGCGCGCCTGAAAATCGTGTCGGTGCAGAAGCCGCAACCGGAAGTGCACATCCGGGGCGACCAGAACACGCGGTATGAATTCGTCGGCAGGGTGATCCTGACGGCGCAGCGCGCCGGCATCGCCAAGGTCGGGTTCATTACCGAACCGCCGGCACGCGGCGGCTGAGTGCTGGCGCTCGACCGGCAACCGCAGTGACAACAATCTAGCAGGAGCAGACAATGGGAATGAACATAGGCTCGGGATCGGGTGACGATGAACCGATGATCGAGATGAACATGACGCCGCTGATCGACGTCATGCTGGTCCTGATCATCATGTTGATCATTACGATTCCTATCCAGAATCACGCCATCAACCTGAACATGCCGGTCGGCACGCCACCACCGCCGACCTCGCCGCCGGTCGTGGTGACGATCAACGTCGATTTCGACGGCACCGTGTTGTGGGACGGCGTCGTGGTGCCGGACCGTGGCCAGCTCGAGGCGCGCATGCAGCAGGTGGCGTCGCAAGCCGACCAGCCGGAAGTGCACCTGCGTCCGAACAAGCTGGTGGCCTACAAGTCGGTGGCCGCCGTGATGGCCTCGGCGCAGCGCATTGGCGTCACGAAAATCGGCATGATCGGCAATGAACAGTTCATGCAATAAGAACCTACTTGCAGCACATCCTGACTCTTGGTGAAATGATCGGCAGGCATCCCCTGCCGATTGTCGTTTTGATTGGAAGATTCTCATGACAACTGCACGCCCCGTCCGTCTGAAACTGGTCGCCGTTCTGGTGGCTGCGCTCGGCCTCAATGTCGCAACCGGACTGGTAGGCATGACGCCGGCCGCGCATGCGCAAGCCAGGGAAAGCGTGCGCCCGGAACTGGCCAAGCCGCTGCAGGCGGCACAGGATGCGATCCGCGCCCAGAAATTCAAGGAAGCCCTGAACCGCTTGCGCGATGTCGATGCAATCGGCGGCAAGTCGGCCTTCGAGCAGTACATGGTCGACCGCACGCGCGGCGCCGCCGCCATGGGCGCCGGCGAGAACGAGCTGGCCGGTCGATCCTTCGAATCGGCGCTGAACTCCGGACGCATGAGCGCCGGCGACCAGGCCAAGGTGGTGCAGGCGCTGATCAGCCTCTACTACCGCGCCCAGGATTATCCGAAAGCGATTTTCTGGATGCAGCGCGCCATCAAGGACGGCAGCGCGGACAACGAAACCCGCGCCCTGCTGGTGCAATCGTATTACCTGAGCGGCGACCTGACCCGCGCGCAGAAGGAACTGCAAAACGACCTGGCCGCTGCCGAACGCGCCGGCCGCGCACCGTCGGAAGGGCAATTGCAGCTGATGGCCAATCTGGCATCGAAGCAGAATGACAAGGCTGCCTATGTTGCGACGATGGAGCGGCTGGTCGCCAACTATCCGACCAAGGCATACTGGGCCGACCTGGTCTCGCGCGTGCAGGGCAAACCCGGCTTTGCCGACCGCCTGGTGCTGGACCTGGATCGCCTGAAGCTGGCGCTCGGCCAGATCAATACCAGTGCCGATTACATGGAAATGTCGCAGCTGGCGTTGCAGGCGGGTTTTCCGGCGGAAGGCAAGAAAATCGTCGATAACGGCTACGCCAAGGGTGTGCTGGGAACCGGCGCAGAGGCTGCCCGCCACAAGCGGCTGCAGGATCTGGCCGACAAGAATGCGGCGGAAGACCTGAAAAACCTGGCTGCCAATGAAGCCGAAGCGCAGAAGGCGAAGGACGGCACCGCGCTGGTCAACCTAGGCTATGCCCTGGTGACGGCCGGGCAGACCGACAAAGGCATCGCGATGATAGTCGAAGGAATCACCCGTGGCGGCCTGAAGCGCCCCGACGACGCACGTCTGCACCTGGGCCTGGCGTATCTGCAGGCCGGCAAGAAAGCCGATGCGATCAAGACCTTCAAGACCGTCCAGGGTACCGACGGCACCGCCGACCTGGCGCGTTACTGGATCATCCTTACCAATCGTCCGCTGGCCTGATCCGGGCACGTTCTGCGGCAGGTCAGGCATGTCAGCGCACACCCGGTGGCTGACATGCCTGTGATAGACTGGCCGACCGCTGCATGCGTGGCGTGCCCTTTCAGCCGCCACCCCCCTGCCCTGTACCGGAGCCCGCCATGCCGACTCGCCGACTGCTGCTTTCCGCCCTGCTTGCCACGGCCATGACCGCCTTGAGCGTTACTGCCCCGCCGGCGCTGGCATTCGACCGGCCTTTCCCGACGTTTGCAAAGCGCGGCATCATGAAGCCGGATCTGTTTCCCTCGGTGGTCATCGACGGCAAGCCGCGCATTCTCACCGCCGGCGCGCGCATCTGGAACACCGACAATCTGATCCAGATGCCTGCCTCGCTGCCGGTGCGCAACGTGGTGGTCAATTACACGGAAGACGATTCGGCCTATATCGACCGGATCTGGATCCTGACGACCGAGGAAGCGGCGCAGACGCCGAAACAGCAGAACATCAATCAACCGCGCCAGTAACCGAGAACGTGCGTTGGCCTGCGCGCCGGCTTGCACGTTCGCCCGCGCATTTGCCAGCACTTTCGCCCGCACCTGTCGCAACACCAGTCACTACCATGCAGAAAAAAGTCTTCATCAAAACATTCGGTTGCCAAATGAACGAGTACGACTCGGACAAGATGGCCGACGTGCTGGAAGCATCCGACGGCCTGGTCAAGACCGACCGCGCGGAAGATGCCGACGTGATCCTGCTGAACACGTGTTCGGTGCGCGAAAAGGCGCAGGAAAAAGTGTTTTCGGACCTGGGCCGGTTGCGCGAACTGAAGTTGCTGAAACCTGAACTGGTGATCGGCGTGGGCGGTTGCGTCGCTTCCCAGGAAGGCGCCGCGATCCTGAAGCGCGCGCCGTACGTCGACGTGGTGTTCGGCCCGCAGACCCTGCACCGGTTGCCGGCCCTGATCGACGAGCGCCGCCGCAGCGGCCTGTCACAGGTCGACATCAGTTTTCCAGAGATCGAAAAGTTCGATCACTTGCCGCCGGCCAAAGTCGACGGCGTCACTGCCTACGTGTCGATCATGGAAGGCTGCAGCAAGTACTGCAGTTATTGCGTGGTGCCCTACACCCGCGGCGAAGAAGTCTCGCGCCGCTTTGATGATGTCTTGGGCGAGATCGCCGGTCTGGCCGCGCAAGGCGTGCGCGAAGTCACGCTCCTGGGCCAGAACGTCAATGCCTATCGCGGCGCGATGGCCGATGGCGAGATCGCCGACTTTGCCCTGTTGATCGAATACATCGCCGAGCTCGACGGCATCCTGCGCATCCGCTATGTCACCAGTCATCCGAAGGAATTCACCCAGCGCCTGATCGATACCTACGCCCGCGTGCCGAAGCTGGTCGACCACCTGTATCTGCCGGCCCAGCATGGCGCCGACCGCATCCTGGCCGCCATGAAGCGCGGCTATACCGGGCTGGAATACAAGTCGATCCTGCGGCGCCTGCGCGAGGTGCGGCCGAACATGCGGATCTCATCCGACTTCATCGTCGGATTTCCCGGTGAGGACGATGCCGATTTCGAAGCGATGATGAAACTGATCGAGCACGTCGGCTTCGACAACAGCTTCAGTTTCATCTTCAGCAAGCGTCCCGGCACGCCCGCCGCCAACCTGGAGGATGGCACGCCGCATGCGGTCAAGCTGGCGCGCCTGCAGCGCCTGCAGGCCGTTATCGACGCCAATACCCGCCGCTTCAGCGCCGAGATGGTCGGCAGCACACGGCAGGTGCTGGTCGAAGGCCGTTCGAAAAAGAATCCGGATGAACTGCAGGGCCGCACCGAATGCAACCGAGTCGTCAATTTCACCGCCGGCAATGACGGGGCCCAGCTGATCGGACAACTGGTGGCCCTGCGTATTACCGACACCTTCGGCTATACGTTGCGCGGCGAACTGCCCGCGCCCACGATGGTTCGTCCGGCTGCTGCGGCCGGCCTGCCGCTTTCCGCCTGACTTCCCGCCCGAATCGCTCATCCTCACGCCAATCGCCATTGAAAACGCCCGCCGCCTCGCAACCCCTGTACTTCATCCCCGAACCGCTCGATAATCTGCGGCTGGCCCATCTGTGCGGGCCGATGGACGAGAACCTGCGGCAGATTTCGGCGGCGCTGGATGTGACGATTTTCCGGCGCGGCGAAAAATTCATCGTCGGCGGCCGCAATGGCGACCGCGCGCTGGCAATCCTCGAACACTTTTACCGGATCGCCGACAAGGTGGTCTCGATCGAAGACGTGCAACTGGCGCTGGTCGAACAGCGCGCCGGCATGGCGCCGCCCGAAGTGCACGCCGCGCCGATCGTCGGCAAGTCACGCCGCAAGGCTGCCGTCGTGGCGACCGAAACGCCTGGCCCGGCCGGCGCCGACGGTCCGGTCTTGAAGACGCGCCGCAGCGACCTGCGCGGGCGCACGCCGCATCAATTGAAATACATCCGCTCGATCCTGGAACATGACGTCACCTTCGGCGTCGGTCCCGCCGGTACCGGCAAGACCTACCTGGCAGTGGCCTGCGCGGTCGATGCGCTCGAGCGCGATGCGGTCAAGCGCATCATCCTGACCCGTCCGGCGGTCGAAGCCGGCGAGCGCCTGGGCTTCCTGCCGGGCGATCTGTCGCAAAAGATCGATCCCTATCTGCGTCCGCTGTATGACGCGCTGTACGACTTGCTGGGTTTCGACCGGACCCAGAAGATGTTCGAGAAACAGGCAATCGAAATCGCACCGCTGGCCTACATGCGCGGGCGCACCCTGAATCACGCGTTCGTGATCCTGGACGAAGCGCAGAACACCACACCCGAACAAATGAAGATGTTCCTGACCCGGATCGGTTTCGGCAGCAAGGCCGTGGTCACCGGCGACATTACGCAGATCGACCTGCAGCGCCACCAGCGCAGCGGCCTGATCGACGCGGTCGACATTCTGGAAGAGGTGCGCGGGATCGCGTTCTGCAGCTTCAGCAGCGCCGACGTTGTGCGCCATCCGCTGGTGGCGCGCATCGTCGACGCCTATGAAGCTTCCGGCGAGCCGCTCAGCGATGCGAATGCCACCAATGGAAAGTATGGCCAGAACGGCAAGAATGGAACGCGCGGCCAGGCAAATGCCGGCAATGGCAAAGCCGGTTCCGGCAAGGACAAGGACGGCGCCGGCGGCGCGTCACCCGCCAAACCTGCCCGCAAGCGTGCCCGGGCCACGCCGGTCTCCACAGGCGGCGACGAGATCGACAAATAGGCGCGATGGACAAGCTCAGCCTGACCATCCAGTATCCCGACCCCAGCCTGCGGGCCGAACTGACCCGTCCTCTGCTGCGGCGCTGGGTGCGGGCAGCCCTGCTGGCGCCGGCCGAACTGACCCTGCGCTTCGTCGATGCAGCAGAAGGCCGTCAATTGAACCGGGAGTACCGCGGCAAGGATTACGCGACCAACGTGCTGACCTTTGCCTATCCGGGTACGGCAGAGGACGAGCCGACCCGGGCCGACATCGTCTTCTGCGGGGAGGTGCTGCGGCGCGAAGCCGCCGAACAGCACAAGTCGCTGGTTGCGCATGCCGCCCACCTGGTGATCCACGGCGTGCTGCATGCGCAAGGCTACGATCATGAGGATGCAACGGAGGCGACCGAAATGGAAGCTTTGGAAATCGAGTTCCTGGCGGGGCTGGGCGTGAACAATCCGTACCTGGACACCTGAGATCCCGCGGTCGGGCCAGTGACGGCGTCTAAAATAGCAATGAACATGGCTTAAAACGCTGGAAACAGCCCATGAACAGCGCGCAATCCCGCCGTTCGTCGTCCTTGCCCGGCGACCCCCGGTACGGCTAAAATTTTCGTGTATCCTTCTAATCGTCGAAACAACGTCGCACCCACGGCTCTTTGCCCCCATGCAAGATCACTCTAGTGGCGTCAAGTTAATTGACGCAAAACCCCACCGGTCACTGCTCGAGCGGCTGACCAACCTGATTTCCCCCGAGCCCGAGAATCGCGCGGAACTGCTCGAAATCCTCCATGATGCCCACGGGCGCAACCTGATCGACGCCGATGCGCTGTCGATGATCGAGGGCGTTTTCCAGGTCTCCGATCTGTCGGCGCGCGACATCATGATTCCGCGTTCGCAGATGGACATGGTCGACATCAGCAAGCCGATCGAGGAATGGCTGCCGATGGTGCTGGAAACCGCCCACTCGCGCTTTCCGGCAGTCGAAGGCGATCGCGACAAGGTGCTCGGCATCCTGCTGGCCAAGGACCTGCTGCGCTATTACGCCGAGGATTCCTTTGATGTCCGCGACATGCTGCGTCCGGCTGTCTTCATACCGGAGTCGAAGCGCCTGAACGTGCTGCTGCGCGATTTTCGCGCCAATCGCAATCACATGGCGATCGTGGTCGATGAATACGGCGGCGTGGCCGGCCTGATCACGATCGAAGACGTGCTGGAACAGATCGTCGGCGACATCGAGGACGAATACGATTTCGACGAGGAAGAAGACAACATCCTCGCCATCAAGGAAGGCTCGCACGGCCTGCGCTGGCGGATCAAGGCGTTGACCGAGATCGAGCAATTCAACCAGGCGCTCGGCACCAGTTTTTCGGACGAGGATGTCGACACCATCGGCGGCCTGGTCGCCAACCACCAGGGCCGCGTACCGCACAAGGGCGACATCTTCGACATCGAGAATCTGCGCTTCGAAGTGCTGCGCGCCGATGCCCGCCAGGTACACGTGCTGCTGGTCGAAAAGCTGCCCAGGTTAACCGACGCCGATGCGGCCTGAGTCCGTGCCGGTTGCCTCAGTCACCACCGTCCCCAGCGTCACCAACATCACCAACATCACTAAAGCCACCACCTTTACACCCGCTGTGCTTCCATTCATTCGACATCCGGGCCTGAAGGCCGGCGCCGCCGTGTCCCTGCTGCTGGGTGCGCTGAATGTCTTCGCCTTCGCGCCTTTCGGGCTCTGGCCGCTGCAGTTGCTGTGCGTGGCAGGACTGTTCGCGCTGGTGCTGGGCGCGGCGACCGTGCGCCACGCATTCGTGTTCGGCTGGCTCTACAGCTTCGCCTGGACCTGCGCCGGCGTGCACTGGCTCTATATCAGCCTGCATGACTACGGCGGGATGCCGGGCTGGCTGACGGTGCTGTCAATTTCGCTGCTGGCGCTGGGACTGGGCTTGATCGTGGGAGCCGCCACGGGCGGCGCGGCCCGGCTGCAGCGGCGCTGGCGTGCCAGGCCCGCCATCACCTTGCTGCTGATACTGCCGGCGCTGTGGATGCTGGCCGAGTGGACGCGTTGCTGGATTTTCACAGGGTTCCCGTGGCTTGGCACCGGGTATGCCCATACCGGCTCGCCACTGGCGGGTTTCGCGCCGATCATCGGTGTGTATGGCATCAGCCAACTGGCAGCCATCGTGTCCGGCGCGGCAGTGCTGTTGGTGCTGCCTGTCCTGCAATCCAGGTCTCAGGCAAGGTCGACGTCAGGCTCGACCGCGCCCCTGCCAGCCGGTCCATGGGCGGAGCGCAACTGGATTGCGACCGCCGGAATCATCGTCGTGCTGTTCGGCACCGGCCAGGCATTGCGAATGGTCGACTGGACCCAGCCACATGGCAAGCCGATCACGGTACGTCTGTTGCAGGGAAACATTCCACAGGAAATGAAGTTCGACCAGGCGCTGCTGGCATCCACGCTGGGCCTGTACGAAGGAATGATCATGCAGGCGCCGGCCGACCTGATCGCAACGCCGGAGACCGCGATACCGGTCACGCGCCAGCAATTACCGCCCGAATACCTGCAGCGCCTGGCGGACCATGCCGTCAGCTCGGGCAGCCATCTCCTGGTAGGCCTGCCGATCAGCGACAGCCCGAGCCAGTACACCAACGGCCTGATCGTGTTCGACCCGGTCGCGCCGAAAGTCGGCCCGCTGCCGGTGCCGATCGCGCTGCAGCCGCCGGTCTACCGCTACGACAAGCATCACCTCGTGCCGTTCGGCGAATTCATTCCGACCGGTTTCAGGTGGTTCGTCGATTTGATGCAGATTCCATTGGGTGACCAGACCCGGGGCGCGGCGTTGCAGGCGCCGTTCGCCGTCAAGGACCAATGGGTGATGCCCAACATCTGTTACGAGGATCTGTTCGGCGAGGAAATTGGCGCACAGATCCGCGAGCGCCGGCTGCGCAACCTGCCGATGCCGACCATGATGATCAACATTTCGAACATCGCCTGGTTCGGCGATTCGTTCGCATTGCCACAACATTTGCAGATCTCGCAGATGCGCACGCTCGAAACCGGACGGCCGATGCTGCGTGCCACCAATACCGGCGCCACCGCCGTGATCGGCCCGCATGGTCAGCTGCAGGCGCAACTGGCGCCCTTTACCCGCGGCAGCCTGAGCGCATCGGTCCAGGGCTACGACGGCATGACGCCATTCATCATGCTGGGCAACGTCAGCATCGTGCTGCTGGCCTTGCTGGCGTTGCTGGCCGCGGCGCTGATCGCCCGTCGCCAGTGCGGCTGAATATAGCTGAATACGGCTGAGCGCGAGCGAGCGCAAAAACACCACGAAACCCGCTAAAATCGCTGGTTCGCACAATTCCTCTTACCGAAGCTTCCGATGCTCACCTTTCAACAGACGATCCTGACCCTGCAGTCGTATTGGGATGCCCAAGGCTGCGCTCTGCTGCAACCGTACGACATGGAGGTCGGCGCCGGCACCTCCCACACCGCCACCTTCCTGCGGGCGATCGGACCGGAGCCCTGGCGCGCCGCCTACGTGCAGCCCTCGCGCCGGCCAAAGGATGGCCGCTACGGTGAAAATCCCAACCGCATGCAGCACTATTACCAATACCAGGTGGTCCTGAAACCGGCGCCGGAAAACATCCTGGAGCTGTACCTGGGTTCGCTGGCCGCCCTCGGCCTGGACCTGAAGCAAAATGACGTGCGCTTCGTGGAAGACGATTGGGAAAATCCGACCCTGGGCGCATGGGGCCTCGGCTGGGAAGTCTGGCTCAACGGCATGGAAGTCACCCAGTTCACCTATTTCCAGCAAGTCGGCGGCCTCGACTGCAAGCCGGTGCTGGGTGAAATCACCTATGGCATCGAGCGCCTGGCGATGTACCTGCAGGGTGTGGAAAACGTCTACGACCTGGTCTGGACCGAGCATGTCGAAAACGGCGTGACGAAAAAACTCAGCTACGGCGACGTCTTCCACCAGAACGAAGTCGAGCAATCGACCTACAACTTCGAATATTCGAATGCCGAATTCCTGTTTTCCCTGTTCGGCAATTACGAAGCCGAAGCCAAGCGTCTGCTGGAGGTGCCGCTGGCATTGCCGGCCTACGAAATGATCCTGAAGGCGGCGCACACGTTCAACCTGCTCGATGCGCGCGGTGCGATCTCGGTCACCGAGCGCGCGGCCTACATCGGCCGCATCCGCAATCTGTCGCGCGCCGTGGCGCAAGCGTATTTTGCGTCGCGCGAAGCGCTCGGCTTTCCGATGTGCGGTCCGGTCGACGGCAACCGACAAGCCGCCTGACCGGTTGCAATCGCTCACAACGTATTCATTTTTCCGATCCCGATGCCGCGCGCTGCGGCAGATTACCCGACCCCATGAACCAGACCCTGCTCGTTGAATTGCTGACCGAAGAACTGCCGCCGAAAGCGCTGGCCCGACTGGGCGAGGCGTTTGCCGCCGGTATCGTGCAGGGCCTGCAGAGCCGCGGCTTCCTTGAAACAGGATCGGTGGCGACTCCATATGCCACGCCGCGCCGGCTGGCGGTGTCGATCACGCAGGTGCGCGCCGTGTCACCGGACAAGGCGATGCGCGACAAGGTCTTGCCGGTAGCGGTGGCACTGGACGCGGCCGGCAACCCGACGGCGCCGTTGCTGAAAAAACTGGCGGCGCTGGCCGCATCCACCGGAGTCGACGTCATCACGCTGGCGCAACTGGAGCGCGCCGTCGACGGCAAGGCCGAAAGCTTTTTCCATGCGTACACGGCGCCCGGCACCGCGCTGCAGGGCGCATTGCAATCCGCCCTGGAAGAAAGCATCGCCAGGCTGCCGATCCCCAAGGTCATGAGCTATCAGCGCCCGGACGGCAGCACGGTGCATTTCGTGCGTCCGGTGCACAAGCTGATTGCGTTGCACGGCGAGACGGTCGTCGGCCTGTCGATCCTGGGCCTGCCGGCCGGGCGCAGCACGCTCGGCCACCGCTTCCTGTGCGCGACCGAATTGGAGATCGATCATGCCGATCATTACGAGGCCATCCTCGAAACTCAGGGCCACGTGGTCGCGGGGACAGCTGCGCGGCGCGAGCGCATGCGCCTGGCATTGCTGGAGCAAGCCGGCAGCGACACGGTCCTGATGCCGGACGCGCTGCTCGATGAAGTCACGGCACTGGTCGAATGGCCGGTGGTCTATACCTGTCACTTCGAAGAGCAGTTCCTGGCCGTGCCGCAGGAATGCCTGATCCTGACCATGCAGACCAACCAGAAATATTTTGCGTTGACGGATGCCGCCGGCCGCCTGCGCTCGCGCTTTCTGATCGTCTCGAACCTGGCCACAGACGACCCGCGTCACATCATCCAGGGCAACGAGCGGGTGGTCCGTCCGCGGTTGTCGGACGCAAAATTCTTTTACGAGCAAGACCAGAAAAAAACCCTGGCCGAGCGCCTGCCGGGTCTCCAGAGCGTGGTCTATCACAACAAGCTCGGCACCCAGCGCGAGCGCACCGACCGCGTGGTGCGGCTGGCCTCCGGCATCGCTGCCGCGCTCGGCTACGATATTGCCGGCGTGGCGCTGGCCGAACGCGGCGCGCTGCTGGCGAAAACCGATCTGCTGACCGACATGGTGGGCGAATTTCCTGAGCTGCAAGGCATCATGGGCACCTACTACGCCGCGCATGATGGCGAGCCCGCCGAAGTGGCAGCCGCCGCCAGCGAGCACTATCAGCCACGCTACGCCGGCGACGCCCTGCCCGCATCTGCCACCGGCACTGCCGTCGCGCTGGCCGACAAGCTCGAGACGCTGGTCGGCATCTGGGGCATTGGTCTCGTGCCCACCGGCGACAAGGATCCGTTCGCGCTGCGCCGCCATGCCCTGGGCATCCTGCGCATGCTAGTCGAGAAGCGCCTGCCGCTGTCGATCCCGGTCATGCTGGACAATGCAGCGGCCGTCTTCAGCACCAATGCCACCTTCAAGAATCCCGTGGCCGAGGTCGCACCGTTCCTGTACGACCGCCTGCGCAGCCTGTTGCGCGAGCGCGGCTATGCACCGAACCAGATCGAAGCAGTCGTCGCGCCGCAGCCGGACCGCCTCGACAACCTGCTCGAGCGCCTGGCGGCAGTCAAGGCTTTTGCCGCCCTGCCGGAAAGCCAGGCACTGGCCGCGGCCAACAAGCGCATCACCAACATCCTCAAGAAAGCCGATGCGGTGCCGGCCGCCGTCGATACCGATGTCCTGGCAGCCAAGGGCGCGCCGCAGGAGCAGGCACTGCATCGCGCCATGCTCGACTGCGCGCCGGAAATCGACCGCGCCTTCGCCGCCGGCGACTTCAGCGCGGCGCTGACCCGTCTGGCCGCGCTGCGCGACGGCGTCGATCTGTTCTTCGACCAGGTGATGGTCAACGCCGAGGACCCGCAGTTGCGCGACAACCGGCTGGCGTTGCTGGCCGGCCTGCATGCGATGATGAACCGCGTGGCAGACATCTCGACCCTGGCAGCATGACGTGCAAGCGCCGACCAAGCTGATCATTCTCGACCGCGACGGCGTACTGAATTTCGATTCGGACGCCTTCGTCAAGTCGCCGCAGGAATGGCGTCCGATCCCCGGTTCGCTGGAAGCAGTGGCGCGCCTGAATCAGGCCGGTTATCGGGTGGTGGTGGCGACCAATCAGTCGGGTGTGGCACGCGGACTGTTCTCGATGTCGACCCTCAATGCGATTCACCAGAAAATGCACGAAGCGGCACAACTGGTCGGCGCCCATTTCGACGCCGTCTTCTTTTGCCCACATGCCAACATCGACAATTGCGATTGCAGGAAGCCCAAGGCCGGCATGCTGCATGCACTGGCCATGCGTTTCGAAGTCAGCCTGAAAGGGGTGCCGACGGTCGGCGACTCGCTGCGCGACCTGCAGGCCGGATTCGTCGCCGGTTGCAAGCCGCACCTGGTGCTGACCGGCAAGGGAGAGAAAACCCGCGCCGCCGGGGGCCTGCCGCCCGGCACCACGATTCACGACAACCTCGCGGCGGTGGTCGACCTGCTGCTGCAGAACGACGCGCAAGCGTCCGGCGCCGCCACCTGAAGTCTTCGTGCGCCGCTGCAGAGTGCGTGCCGGCGCGCCGATCAGGCACAATACCGCACCTCGTTCATTCTGGAGTTCCGATGGCCCGCTTCATCCTGTTCCTGCGTTCCCTGTTGTTCGTCTTGCTGATGACGGTGGCCACCGTGATCTGGGCCTTCGTCTGCATGCTCGTCGCGCCCCTGCCGTACAACAAGCGCTATTACTGGACCTCGCGCTGGAACCTGTTCGTGATCTGGACCGCGAAAGTCATCTGCGGCATCCACTATCAGATCAAGGGCGCTGAAAACCTTCCGGATGCGCCGGCGATCCTGCTGTCGAAACACCAGTCCGCATGGGAGACGATCTTTTATTTGTATTACATGCCGCGTCCGCTGGTGTATGTCTTCAAGAAGGAGCTGACCTACATTCCGTTTTTCGGATGGGGCATCGCGCTCCTGCGGATGATCCCGATCGATCGCTCGAAGGGCAAGGACGCGTTCGCCCAGGTCGTCGCACACGGGCGGCGGCGCCTGGCCGACGGACAGTGGGTCATCATGTTCCCGGAAGGGACGCGGATTGCCGTTGGCGAGGCCGGCCGCTACAAGGGCGGCGGCGCGCGCCTGGCGGTCGAGACCAACACGCAGGTGATACCGATTGCCGTGAACGCTGGTGAATGCTGGCCGAAAAATTCGTTCATCAAAAAGCCGGGTATGATCACCGTATCGATCGGCAAGCCGATCGCGCCAGACGGTCTGGACGCCATCGCGCTGATGCAAAAAGTCGAAGCCTGGATCGAAACCGAAATGCGCGTCATTTCACCTGCGGTGTATGCCGTCAAACCAAAATGAATGCGCCGGCGGTTTGTTCCCATCTGCCTTGACTCGGGCGGTCGGCTTCATCCAGAAAATCGGCGCCCTGTTTGGAATCAGATTTGACCTTGCATCCGGAACCGAAGCCAGAACCGAAGCCGACATCACGCCATTGAAGCTACTACGTCACAGAGCACCAGACCCGCATCAGCTCGCGCTGCAGCTGGATTTCTTTTCCCCTGATTTTTCTGCGCAGCCGCGCATCGACCAACCGACACCGGCCATCTCTCTGCGTCATCCACATCGACCGGCGGCTGCGGACGATGCGCAAGATCACGATCCAGATCGCGTTTCGGGTTCTGCTCAGGATCGGCCGCAAAATCAGAAGCACGACCAGCAGCACGACCATCGACTTGGAAGCACGCAAAAGACTGCACCAGGCGATGCGATGCAAGGCATGCCGATCGCCGGCGTCGGCACTCCCGGCGCAACCGCTCGCCTGCCCGGCCAGCGCAAGCTGATCCTCGGCCAGCAGCGACTGGACTACCGGTTGCTGCGCTCGAAGCGGCGCACCATCGGTTTCCTGATCGATGACGACGGCTTGCGCATCACGGCGCCGAAATGGGTCGGCATCGGCGAGATCGAAAATGCGATCCGCGAAAAGCAGCGCTGGATCTTCAGCAAGCTGCATGAACAGAACGAACGCGCGGCGCGAAGATTGCAACCACAGATGCAATGGCGCGACGGCGGTTTGCTGCCCTACCTTGGCGACCAGCTGACACTGAGGGTGGTGACGGCTGCCAGTGACGGCATCGTGCACGACGCCACACTGCACACGCTCACCGTGTGCCTGCCGGCGAACGCCGGCGAGCAGCAATTGAAGGACCGGGTACTGAGCTGGTTGCAGCGCGAAGCCAAGCTGCTGTTTGCCGAGCGCCTGCCGATCTACGCCGAGCGCCTGGATGTGCAGTACCGGGCATTCGCGCTGTCATCGGCCACCACGCAATGGGGCAGCTGCACCGCCGATGGCAAGATCCGCCTGAACTGGCGCCTGATGCATTTCGCACTGCCACTGATCGATTACGTGATCGCGCACGAACTGGCGCACCTGCGCGAGATGAATCACGGACCGCGCTTCTGGGCCACGGTGCAATCGGTGTTTCCGGAATTCGAGGCGGCGAAGAAGGCCTTGCGCGACCATGCGCCGGAAACGCTGCCGGCGTTTTAAGCAGTCGACAATCCCGGACGGAACCCCATTTTCAGAACCGGCGCCGCACTCCCCGAGTGATGACTGAACCAGTCAAATTCCGGTGCCCGCCAGCGATTCTTTCCGCTCGATCAATTCGATCTTGTACCCATCCGGATCCGTCACGAAGGCGATCACGGTGCTGCCGCCCTTGACCGGTCCGGCGTCGCGCGTGACGTTGCCGCCCTGCGCACGCACCTTGCCGCAGGCGTCTGCCGCATCCGGCACCGCGATCGCGATGTGGCCGTAGGCGCTGCCAAGGTCATAGCTGTCGACGCCATGGTTGTAGGTCAGCTCCAGCTCCGCATGCTCGGGATTCTTGCCGTAGCCGACGAAAGCCAGGGTGTATTTGTACTCCGGGTTTTCGGACGTGCGCAACAGCGTCATGCCGAGAACGTTGGTGTAGAAGTCGATGGAGCGCTGCAGATTGCCGACGCGAAGCATGGTGTGGAGGAGGCGCATGAATGATCCCGATCGATAAGGTGGAAAGTGTCCGAATCTATCACAGCGCCTGCACGTTTGCCGGCGCCCGGCCTGCTGCTCAGACGGACGAATCGGTGTCGCAGTCCGGTTCGATTTTCATTCGCGGCAGCGCCTTGAGCATCTCGGCCGGCAGCCGGTTGGCCAGCGCCACGAACTGTTCCAGGCCGACTGCTTCCGGACGCAAAGTCGGATCGATGCCGGCGGCGCGCAGGTCGTCTTCGGTAAACATGCCGGCGACGCAGTTGCGGATCACCTTGCGCCGTTGCGAGAATGCCTTCAGGACCACCTGCTCCAGCGCTTGCTGGTTGCACGCCAGGGGCTGCGCGATCGGGATCATGCGTACGATCGCCGACTCCACGCGCGGCGGCGGATCGAATGCGGTCGGCGGCACGATGAACATCAGCTCCATCCGGTAGCGCCATTGCAGCATGACCGACAGCCGGCCATAGGTCTTGCTGCCGGGCGGCGCCACCATCCGTTCCACCACTTCTTTCTGCAGCATGAAATGCTGGTCCTGCACCAGCGGCGCAATGTCGGTCAGATGAAACAGCAAGGGACTGGAAATGTTATACGGCAGGTTGCCGACCACGCGCAGCTTCTGCCCGGGCGGCACCGGAATCGATGCGAAGTCGAATTGCAGCGCGTCGCCCGCATGCACCACCAGGCGCTGCGGATCGAAGTTGGCATTCAGCCGCTTGACCAGGTCGCGGTCGAGTTCGACCACGTGCAATTGTTTGACCGAATCGAGCAGCATGCGCGTCATGGCGCCCAGGCCGGGACCGATCTCGACCATGGCGTCGCCGGCCTGCGGCACGATCACGCGCATGATGTCGTACAGGACGGTATGGTCGGTCAGGAAATTCTGGCCGAAGCGCTTCTTGGCGACGTGCTTCATCAGATCGGCGGCGTCGCGGCCGCAGTGATGCTCCGACTGGCGCTGGCCATCTGCGCGGCCACTGTGATTGCCTCGATCATGCTGCCGTGCTCGGCCTGGCCGACACCGGCGGCCGCCAGGTCGAGCGCGGTGCCATGATCGACCGACGTACGAATGATGGGCAGACCGAGCGTGATATTGACGCCCCTTCCGAAACTGGAGAATTTCAAGACCGGCAAGCCCTGGTCGTGATACATCGCCAGCACGCAATCGGCCTCGCGCAGATATTTCGGCTGGAACAGCGTATCGGCCGGATACGGTCCGCGCACATCGACGCCGAGCGCCCGATGCGCTGCGATGACCGGTTCGATCACGTCGATTTCCTCGCGGCCGAGATAACCGTTTTCGCCGGCGTGGGGATTCAAGCCCGTGACCAGGATGCGGGGTTGGGCGATGCCGAACTTGCGCTGCAAATCGTAGTGGACGATTTCCAGGACATGCGACAGGCGCTCCTCGGTGATCGCTGCCGGTACGTCCTTCAAGGCCAGGTGGGTGGTGGCGAGCGCCACTCGCAGCGGCGGCGTCGCGGTGTGTGCCGCCATGCCTGCACCGGGACTGACATGAACACCAGCACCGGCACCGGCACCGGCGGCCAGCATCATCACCACCAGCGGCGTGCCGGTCTTTTGCGCCAGATATTCGGTATGTCCGGTGAAGGCGACGCCGGCATCGTTGATGATGCTTTTCTGCAGGGGCGCCGTGACGATCGCCTCGCTCCAGCGCTGCAGCGCGCTTTCGATGGCGATGTCCAGGCAGGCCAGCACATACGCGGCGTTATGCACGTCGAGCACGCCCGGCACCACGTGCGCATGCAGCGGGCAATCCACCACCACGATGCGGCCGGCGTCGAATTGCGGCAAGCCGTCGTTGCGTACCGCCTCGATCGAGACCGCCACCAGCTGGATTGCGGGGTCGATGGCGGCTGCCGTCATGGCAAGGAAAGCAGCGTCGCCGATCAGCACGCAATTGACCTGCGCGCGCAATTGCCAGGCGGCGCGAATCGAGATTTCCGGTCCGATGCCGGCCGGCTCGCCACAGGAAATGGCAATGACAGGACGCATGCTCATTCCGCGGTCATGCCGATCCCGGCATCAGGACTTGTCATCGCTGCGGATCTCGACATAGGCGCGGTCGCGCAACTGGCGCGCCCAATCCTGGGTCGCTTCGTCGAGCTTGCGCTCGCGGATCGCCTGGCGGGCGATCAGGCGCTGGCGCTCCTTCGAGACGTCGTCTGCCTTGCGCTCCTGGACCTGGATCAGGTGATAACCGAACGGCGACTCGACCGGGCCGCTGATTTCACCCGGCTTCAGGGCATCCATGGCGCGCTCGAATTCCGGCACCGTATCGCCCGGATACACCCAGCCGAGGTCGCCGCCCTTGGAAGCCGACAGATCGTTCGAAAACAGCTTGGCCAGTTCTTCGAAGGTCGCGCCCTTGTTGTCGAGCCGCTCCTTCAATTCGGTCAGCTTGCGCTTGGCTTCGTTGGCCGAGACGATCTGATTGACCTTCACGAGGATGTGGCGCACCCGGGTCTGCTGCACCGAGGTCGAGGCGCCGCTGGCCTTGGCGGCAGCCGCCGAGCGGCGGCCCATCACCTTCAGGATGTGAAAGCCGTTGGCGCTCTTGACGATCTTCGACACCTCGCCCTGCTTCAGGTCGTTGGTGGCTTCGACGAAAAGCTGCGGCAGGCGGTCGGCATTGCGCCACCCCAGGTCACCGCCTTCGAGCGCATCGTTGGCATCCGAAAAACTGGCAGCGGTCTTGGCGAAATCGGCACCGGTCTTCAACTGGCGCAGCACGTCTTCGGCACGCGCCCGGCGGGCGGCGATCTGCTCGGCCGAGGCGTTTTCGGGAATGCGCACCAGGATCTGGCCGAGGTCGATTTCCTGCTGTGCCTGGGCGCCGGTGTCGCTGTTCAGGTAAGCGTCGACTTCGGATTCGGTGATCTGGATCTTGTTGTCGACTTCACGCTCGCGCAGGCGCTGCAGGGTGATTTCTTCGCGGATCTCTTCACGGAACATGGCAAATGGCGTGCCGTCGCGCTCGATCTCGTTGCGAAACTCCGTGACGCTGAGCTTGTTCTGTTCGGCCAGGCGGGCCACTGCGCGGTCGAGCAGCAGGTCGTCGACCCGGATGCCCTGTTCGGCCGCCAGCTGCATCTGCGCACGGTCGCTGATCATCCGCTCGAGCAGCTGCTTTTCCAGCTGATCGGTCGGCGGCATGGCGATTTTCTGGGCCCGCATGCGGCGCTCGACCATGCGCATGCGCTGGCTCAGGTCATTGCGGGTGATGACTTCATTGTTGACCACCGCTGCGATGGCGTCGACCGGACGTGCCTTGACGCTGGCGCCGGCACTGCCGGAGGGCGCGGCAGCAACGGCCGGTGGAGTGGCCAGCGTCGGCGTGGCCTTCAGGCCGGCAGCCGGCTTCGTCGCCGATACCGCGGGTGTCTGCGCCGTCGCCGGCAGTACCGTGGCCAGGCACGACGACAGCAGTGCCGCCATCAGCGAGCGTTGAAAGCCAGTCGTTGAAAGAGTCGAATTTCGCATGATGTGCAAACAATCCATAGTAGACAGATGATGTTACAGGTTAGACGGTTGATTCGGTTGGTACGGTTGATTGATCGACTGGTAGCCCGGAATACCCGATCGGAGCGCATCGTTCGGGTTGGAGCCCAGGCGGGTCAGGCCATTCAATTCAAGCTGGAAAAACAGCGACGACGCGGTCTGGTTGGTGGCCGTCGGCGTACGTTGTCCGACCATCCGGAACACCCAGCAATCGGCCTTGTATTCGAAACCGGCCAGGCCTTCGGCGATCTTCTTGTCGGTCAGCGAATAATTGACGCGGGCCACACCGTACCAGCGCTGGGCGAACGGCCACTGGGTCGAGAACTCCGCCTGCTCCAGCTTGTTGGGCACGTCGCGCCGGTACTGCACGTTCAAGACCTTGCGCGGCGCCGGCTGATAGCGCACGCCGTAGTTGGCGCGCACCATCTGGGCGGCACTTTCGCTGTACTGGATGTTGCCGTCCACGCCGATGGTCGGCGTCACCTGGCCGGAGACCGACGCCAGCAAGTCCGAGCGGCTCGGATTGGCAATCGGATTCAACGTCACTTTCGGCGCCGAGAAATAGAAGCGCTGGCCGAGCGCCATACGCAGCCGCTCGGCGCCCGATGTTTCGATGAATCGCGAGGTCACTGCTGCAGTCAGCTGGTTGGCGTCGCTGATGCGGTCGTTGCCGATGAAACGGTTTTCCGAAAACAGCTGGGCGAAGCTCAGGTCGGCCTCGGCGGAATCGAAATTCGGAAACAGGCTTTGATCCTTGTAGGGCGTACGCACATAGAACAGGCGCGGCTCCAACGTCTGCGTCATGGCCGGGCCGAGCAATTTCGATTCGCGTTCGAACACCAGGCCGCTGTCGAGCGAGAAGGTGGGCAGCACGCGCGTCAGGTCGCCGCCGCTGGAGCGGGTCACCGGTTGCGAGCCCGGCGTGCCGGCGGCCGCACCAGCGTCGATGCTCTGGGATTCGAGGTGGTAGCGGGTCGCATGCGCCGACACGCGCGGTGTGAAAAAGTAACCCGGGCCGATGACCGGAAAGCTCAGTTTCGGATTCAATACCGCGCGGTCGCCGCGCTGCAGGTTCGGATGATAGAAGCGCGTGGCTTCGGCGTCGACTGCCCAGTCGAAGCCGGCCACGTCCTGGCGCGCCGCATTGAAGCTGATCTGCGGCAGGCGGTCATAGGGACGCGTGATCGGCGCGGCCGGATCCTGCAGCACCTGGTAATTCGAACTGCGGATCGAGGTGTTCCAGAAATTGCCGACATAGGTAGCGTTGATGTTTCGCAGCAGCAGACGTTGGGCGCTGGTCGTGATCGTATGGGAAAAATCGCTCGGATAATTATCGTCCGATGCCTTGTTCAAATCCCAGCCGAACGACAATGCCGGCGTCAGATTCTGAAAATGGGTCGAGGTCACCGCATAGCGATTGGTCTTGGTCTGCTGATCGTTGGCCAGGCCTTCGATCTTGGTTTCGCCGTTGTAGGTCTGGCCGAGGTAGCGGGCGTCGGCGCCGAGTTGCAGGCCGCGCTTGGTGATGATCTTCGGGTAGACGGTCAGGTCGCGGTTCGGCGCGATGTTGAAATAATACGGCACCACGATTTCAAAACCACCCTTGCTGCTGGTGCCGAAGGTCGGCGGCAACAGGCCGCTCTTTCTCGCATCCGACAGCGGAAACGACATCGATGGCGTGCCCAGGATCGGCACGCCCTTGAAATACACGATGGTGCGCTTGGCGGTACCGATGTCGCGTCCTGTATCCAGATCCAGGGTGCGCGCCTTCAGATACCAGTCCGGGTCCGGTCCTTCGCAGGTGCTGTAGGTACCTTCGGTAATGACGGCTTCTTCCTGCGAGGCGAAATCGATGCGCTCGGCCTTGCCCTGTGCATTGTTGGTCTGCAGCCTGTAGGTCGGATTGGTGACGTAACCCTGGCCGGAATCCATTTTCAGCTGGACTTCATCGCCGGTGTAGCGGTCGCCGTAGCGATTCATGCGCACGTTGCCGCTGGCGTCGATCTGATCCTCGACCACCTTGTAGGTCGCGCGGTCGGAGCGCAGGATGGTACTGCCGCGGGTGATCTCGACATCGCGCTCCATGATGATTTCGCGATCCGGACGGCCCGTCATCTGCTCGGCCTGCAGGTTGGCCGGCAGATTGGACTCGTCGGCACGCGGCGGCTTGGCCGGCTTCGGCGGTTTCGGCTGTGATTGTGCGTGCGCGACCATCGGCAGCACCGTGACGGTCGCAGCCAATGTCGCTGCCACTGCGCGGCTAAGCGTACACATCAGGAAAGGCGTTCTGGAAAATGCAGAGGACCAGGTCATGAGGCCATGGAAAAAGATGATTTTGGGCAGGTCGCGCACCGGGGCAGGCGATTTTTCGAATCGAATCCCTTATTATAGGGGAACCCGGTCTCCCGACCGCGCTCTTCTAAACGCCACCCAGGTCGCTTCATGTCTTTACAGTCCCCGTCCCCGTCCGCTCCCGACCACCGGCTGAGCTTGCTCCACGTCTGGCTTTCCCATCAAACCGCCGTACCCGTACTGCCGGCAACCCTGCGCCCGGCGTCGGCCGACGCCAGTTTCCGGCGTTATTTCAGGGTCGACAAGGTGGCCGGCGGTACGCTGATCGTCATGGATGCACCGCCGCCGCAGGAAGACGTGCGCCCGTTCGTGCGGATCGCCGGCCTGTTCGGCGAAAGCGGCATTTCGGTGCCGGAGATCGTGGCGCAGGATCCGGAACAGGGATTCCTGTTGCTGTCTGATCTGGGCATTACCACCTACCTGAACCAGCTCAACGCCGATACCGCCCACGCGCTCTACATGGATGCGATCGACGCGCTGGTACAACTGCAGGTTCACAGCCGGCCGGATGTGCTGCCCGAATACGATCGCGCCGTGCTGCTGCGCGAACTGATGCTGTTCCCGGAGTGGTACATCGGCAAGCACCTGGGCGCCACGCTGACCGAGGCGCAGAATGCCGACCTGCAGAAAGTGTTCGATGCGCTCCTGGCCAACAATCTGGCACAGGGCCAGGTCTGGGTGCATCGCGATTACCACTCGCGCAACCTGATGGTGCTCGAGCAGGGCAACCCCGGCAACCCCGGCATCATCGATTTCCAGGACGCGCTGTACGGCCCGATCACCTACGATCTGGTATCGCTGCTGCGCGACGCCTACATCGAATGGGATGAAGAGATGGTGCTCGACTGGGCGATCCGCTACTGGGAACGAGCGCGCCGGGCCGGCCTGCCGGTGGCGCCCGACATCGACTCGTTCTATCGCGATTTCGAATTCATGGGCGTGCAGCGGCACCTGAAGGTGCTGGGGATCTTTGCGCGCCTGTACCACCGCGACGGCAAGGACGCTTACCTGAAGGACCTGCCGCTGGTGATGTCGTATACCCGCAAGGCGGCCGGCCGCTACAAGACGTTGCTGCCGCTGGTGCGCCTGCTCGATGTGCTGGAAGACAGCGCGCCGCAGGTCGGGTACACGTTTTGAAGGCGATGATCCTGGCCGCAGGCCGTGGCGAGCGCATGCGGCCGCTGACCGACACCTGCCCCAAACCGTTGTTGAAGGTACGCGGCCGGCCGCTCATCGTCTGGCAGATCCTGAGCCTGGTGCGCGCCGGGATCACCGAGATCGTCATCAACCATGCGCATCTGGGGCAGATGATCGAAGACACGCTGGGCGACGGCACGCAGTTCGGCGCGCGACTGCAGTATTCGGCCGAAGGCACCGCGCTGGAAACCGCCGGCGGCATCGTCAAAGCCTTGCACCTGTTGGGCGATGCGCCGTTCGTGACGATTTCCGGCGACATTTACTGTCCGCACTTCGATTACGAGCAGGTCAAGGATGTGCTGGTCGTGAAAGACATGCTGGGCAATCCGCTGCCGACCGACCAGCGCGACATCGCCTGGCTGTATCTGGTAAAAAATCCGGAACATCACCTGCAGGGCGATTTTGCCTTGAACAGTTTTACGATTGCCAATGACGCCAGCGTCGGCAGCCCGCTCTACACGTTCGGCAACATCGGCGTCTACCGGCCGGAAATGTTTGCCGGCATCGAACCCGGCAGCCGCGCCAAGCTGGCGCCGATCCTGCGCGACTACGCCGGCCGTGGCCGCATCGGCGGCGAGATCTATGAAGGCCAGTGGATCAATGTCGGCACGCCGGCCCAGCTCGACGAATTGAATGCACCCTTGTCCGCAGCACCTTCAACCCGGAGTCGTACGTGAACCCATCTTTCGCAGCTCGCCGTGTCCGCTTGATCGCGCAGATGCAGCAGCGCGGCGGCGGCATCGCCATCGTTCCGACCGCGCGCGAGGTCATGCGCAACAGCGATGCCGATTATCCGTATCGGCACGACAGTTATTTCTATTACCTGTCCGGCTTCAAGGAGCCGGAAGCGGTGGTGGTGCTGGTGGCCGGTGCGGACGGCGCCAGCCGCAGCATCCTGTTTTGCCGCGACAAGAACGCGGAACGGGAAATCTGGGATGGCTTTCGTCATGGGCCCGAGGCGGCGCGCGCGGCATTCGGTTTCGACGAAGCATTCGGCATCGAGACGCTGGACGCTTCCCTGCCGACCCTGATGGCGAACGTGCCGGCACTCTTCTACGGCCTGGGCCGGGATGAAAAATTCGACGCCCGCGTACATGGCTGGCTGGCCAGCGTGCGCGGCCAGGCGCGCAGCGGCGTGGTCGCACCCGCTGTCGTGCACGACATCAAGCCGCTGCTCGATGAAATGCGGCTGTTCAAGGATGCCGGCGAGATCGCCATCATGCGTCGGGCAGCGACGATTTCGGGTGCCGCTCATGCGCGCGCCATGCGCATGTCGGCGCCCGGCAAGACCGAATACCAGATCGAAGCCGAGCTGTTGCACGAGTTCCGCCATGCCGGCTCGGAGTTCCCGGCCTATACATCGATCGTCGCCACGGGTGCGAATGCCTGCGTGCTGCACTACGCGGCGGGCGCGACCATCCTGCAGGACGGCGACCTGGTGCTGATCGATGCAGGCTGCGAGTTGGGCGGCTATGCGTCCGACATCACTCGCACCTATCCGGCCAACGGTCGATTTTCAGGGCCACAAAAGACCTTGTATGAAATCGTGCTGGCGGCCCAGGTCGCAGCGATCGCAGCGGCGCGCCCGGGGGCCGGCTTCAATGACGGTCATGATGCGGCGGTGCGGGTGCTGGCCGAAGGCATGCTGGAGACCGGGCTGCTGGACCGGCAAAAGGTCGGCAGCGTCGAGGACGTGATTGCGAATGAAGGCTATCGCCAGTTCTACATGCACCGCACCGGGCATTGGCTGGGGATGGATGTGCATGACGTCGGCGATTACCGGGAAGCAGCAGCCGATTCTGTCAGCGGTGCCAGGCCTTCGCGCCGGCTTCAGCCCGGCATGGTGCTGACGGTCGAGCCGGGGATCTACGTGGGTCCTGCGGAGGGGGTGCCGGAACAGTACTGGAACATCGGTATCCGGATCGAGGATGATGTGGTGATCAAGGAGGGCGGTTGCGAGGTGCTGAGTGCGAGTGCGCCGAAGACGGTGGCGGAGATTGAGGGTGTGATGCGCAAATAAAGTCGTGAAGATTGTGACTGAAGCCGCGAACCGACGATGCAGCTACAAGGGTCAGAGTAAATTTTTGCAGGCTTCTTGCAAAATTTTACTCTGAGGTAGCCCGGTTTTGATGGACATCCGAAACAAGGGACAATATGTCCCAAAAAGGATGCCATGAAAAAGAAAAAACTGCCTGTTAATTTAGAGGGGCCGGTAAATGTGGTT
>JAYUWF010000430.1:0-2946 GCA_043753685.1 Herminiimonas sp. | reverse complement strand
AAGCACCCGACCGATTGCATCGATCAGCCGCCGCCACGTCCGGAAATCCCAAACGACGGGTCATCAGCGCCTGCGATTCCGACGTGAGATTCGGCGCGAAGCTTTCCCAAAGCGCACTGCTATACGGTCGACCAGCACGATTTGCCGCCCAGATCAGATTGCACATCGCGTTGGCGTAAGCGGCACGGCACGGTAGCGGCAGTGATGGCGTGAGGTCGACCAGAGCGTCGAAGGCTTGCTGCTTTTGCGGATCCCAGGAATTGGACTCCACGCTGATTCGAAGATGCGCCAGCGTTGTCAGAGCATCGGCCAGGATTTCGTCGCTAAAAAATGTCATGCCGTCAACGTTGAGCCGCGACAGCCGACATTGGATCCAGCGACGCAGGGTCTGGCGCGGACGGGGCGCCAGGATCGAATTCGTGAAATGGAAAAACGCAGCATAAATGCGGCCCTGCTCGCGCTGCGGGCAAGCTGCAGTCAGCGCTTCCATCCAGGAAAACACCATGGCCGTCTGATGAAACGCCAGCGATGCGGTCAGCGGTATCAATTCCAGCAAGCGCTCGACCATGCGGGGCGCCGAGCACAGCGAAGCCAGCATCAACAATTCATTGAACGCGGCCGGTTTCAAATGCGGTGCGAGGCCATTGAACGCACGGGTCAAGCCAGCCCCAGCCAGCTGCCGCTGATGTTCAGGCAAGCGCGCCAGCGTCGAAACGGCGCTCGAGAAGGCGCAGGCACGCTCAAGCGGGTCGTCGATGAAGGCAATAGCGTCGAGCAATGCGATATCGAGCGCAGCCTGTTGCGCAATCGATGGATGGCGCAACACGCTATTGAGACTGGCAAAGCGCGGCAAACGATTTCGAGCGGGCAAAAACCGGATCATGGTGGCCAGGCGCGTGACGAGCGTGGCGCCGCTGGCACCATCGAGGTTGCCGGTGCAACGGATGATTTCACCAAAAACATGGTTGACGGTATCGGCATCGGCACGATCGATTTTTGCCAGTATTTGTACATACGCGGCATGCCGGTAGCAACCTTCGAATTTTGCAATGAACGTGTTGAGATCGTCGAAGGCGGCCTTGCGAAATGCCACTGCTGGCTGCAGAGAGATCTGCTCCCCCAGCGCCGAAATCAGTTCCACTTGTTGCGGTTGCGGCAGGCACGGCAACTCGACCAGAATCTGCGTCATCGCCCGAGTGCGTTCCGCCTGGGACGAGAGAGATCCGATTGCCTCTGCCAGCGCCACCAGCAACGCTACGCGGACGTCAGGGATTGCGTGCCGTTGATCGAGCAGAAGTCTTTCCCAAAAAGCGCAACGTTGGGCCGCATCCTCGATCAGGTACAAGCCGCCGGCCACCACGGGTCGAGGTCGACTTTCGGCAGGTGTGCGTGGATTGTGCGGATCGTGTGGATCGACCGTATTATCACCGCTGGGCGCGACCAACCGCATCCACGGTACCGATGAAGAGAATGATGCTGTCACGTCGACCTCTGTTATATTTTATACAAGAAATAATGTCTAAAATGTAAGAGATCAATCGGCGCGGCGAATCCGCCAAACCGCACTTCGCGAGCGATTCACGAATTTTCTGGAAATCGAATTGTTAAACCGCACTGTTGCTTGTTTGTAGCGGCACGGGCAGCGCGTTGCCGCCGGTCCGCTGTCTCAGTGCTGGTAGGTCAGCGGCGCGGCGTGGCTCAGTGGCGAAACCGCCTCCTGCGGCGGCGATGGCAGCAGGAACCCCGCATGGAACGGTTCCGGCTTGCCGATGCCATAGCCTTGCGCGTAATCGACGCCCATGCGTTTCAGTAGGTTGAAGATCGCATCGTTCTCGACGAATTCCGCAATGGTCTTCTTGTTCATGACATGGCCGATCTGGTTGATTGCTTCCACCATCGCATGATCGATCGGATTATTCACCATGTCCTTGACGAAGCTGCCGTCGATCTTCAAAAAATCCACCGGCAGATGTTTTAGGTATCCGAACGAGGCCATGCCGGAACCGAAATCATCCAGGGAGAAGGAACAGCCGACAGCGCGCAGGCGCACGATGAATTCTGCAGCCTTGGGCAGGTTGCCGATGGCAGTAGTCTCGGTGATTTCGAAACAGATTGCTGAAAACGGCACACCGGTTCGGCGCTGCTCGACCAGAATAAAATCGAGAAACTGTTCGTCCTCGATCGAGGCGCCCGAGAGATTGATTGCACAGGTGACGACCGATGCATCCACACCGCGCGAAAAAGCTTCGGCCAGCATGTCGAAGGCGGCGGCAATCACCCAGCGGTCGATCTTCGGCATCAGGTTGTAGCGTTCGGCGGCGGGGATGAACGACATCGGCGGGATTACCTTGCCATCGGCATCGAGCATGCGCAACAGCAGTTCGACATGCTGGCTGTGAGGATCGTCCGCACCGGCCGCCACGATGCGCTGCGCGTACAGGCAGAAGCGATTCTCGTCGAGCGCCTGATCGATGCGTGCGACCCATTCGATTTCGCGGTGTCGCAACGACAATTCCAAGTCATCGGGACGATAGCGCTGGACCCGGTTCCGACCTTTTTCCTTGGCCATGAAGCAGGCGGCATCGGCCACCTTCATCAAATCGTTCAGACAGGCGAACTGCTCGATCCCCGTGACCAGCCCGACCGAGATACCGGTCGAATATGGTTTTCCATCCCACACGAACCGCGATTCGAAGATCATCTTGCGCAGCGACTCCGCCACGCGCACCGCATCCTCGGCATCGCAGTTTTTCAGGATGATGCCGAATTCATCGCCGCCCAAGCGTGCCAGCACATCGCCATCGCGCAGGCGCTGACGCAACAGGGCGCTCAATTGCCGGATCAACTGGTCACCGGCGGCATGACCGCCGCTGTCGTTGACGATCTTCAACTGATCGAGATCGAGGTACATGATCGCGTGGCGCATCCGCACCGCGCTCTCCAGGG
>JAYUWF010000429.1:0-2947 GCA_043753685.1 Herminiimonas sp. | reverse complement strand
TCAGCCGGCCCATGCGCTGGCTGGCAAGCCGGATGCGTCGCAAGGCATCCTGTCCATCCGGCGGCAGAGAGTCGGCATGGTCTTCCAGCAGCACCAGGGAAAATCCATCCATGCTGCGCAGCGGCGCACGCAAATCATGTGAAACGGAGTAACTGAATGCGCTGAGTTCTTCATTGAGCGTCGCGAGCTCGATATTTTTTTCACTGAGCACCGCTTCCATGCGCTTGCGTTCGGCAATTTCCTGACGCAATTGGTCATTGGTGGCAGCCATCGCTGCAGGGCTGGGTAGCGCCAGCGCAAACGGGACCAGCCTGACCAGAAGGTAAGCCGTCGGGATCGACGCCAGCGCCGTGATCGCCTTGATGACGCCCGAGAGCCAGTAATCCGGAATCCAGACAGTCCAGATTTCGACCAGATGACTGGCGCCACAAGCCAGAATAAACACGGCAAAGCAGACGAACATCCAGTGAAACTGCAGATCCTTGCGCTTCTTGACGAAAAACAGCAACGTGATCGGAATCGAGAAATAGGCCAGCGTAATCAATGCATCGGACACTACATGCAGCCAAAGCAGAACCGGTTCCCAAAGATAGCAATGCCCATGGGGCATGAAATTATCGGTCGAAAAAAAATTGGTGAATGCGTTGTCCATGTGTACTGCCGTCGTTAAGGTTGACCAGATCAGTATGGGAGCAGAAGGCATCGGGAACACGCGGGATTTCCCTAGCGGCAACAAGAGAATTCCTGAAGCCTGTCTTTTCCGTGGTGTGCATTATCTGCAGCCGATTCTACGGCGCCGGCGCCAGTGTCAGTAACGAAGTGGGTGCCGTGTCATACATCACCGCTGGGGCCGGCGCCGTCAGTGCTGCCGATCGTGTCAATATCGCCGGCGTGACGAGTGCACGCAACGAGTTGGCCGCTGCCCGGCTGGCATTGAACAGTATGGGTACCGGCACGGTTCTGGGAGGAACCATGGCCGGCAATCAGTCACTGATGCCAGGCGTGTACAGCGCCAGCGCGCCGACACCGGCAGCCGGGACCGTCCTTACGCTCGATGGCGGCGGTGCCGACAATCCTTTCTGGGTTTTCAATATCCCGACCTATCTCGTCACCGGAGCATCGACGAAAATCGACATGGTCAATGCGGGACCAAACGCTACCGTGATATGGAACACCGGCGGCTATGTCGCCATTAGCGAATCGACATCCTTTATCGGTACGGTGATGTCGGGAGCCTACATCAGTGAAGGCGCCGGTTCGGACTTACATTGTTTAAATTTATTTGCAACGTCCTACATGTCGATCGGCGCAGGGTCGAATGTCACCTCGACCAACTGCGTCAGTGAGCATACCTGGGCGGTGTCCCTGCTGGGCTTTGGAAGCGGATTCGACATCGTTGAGGGCACTGCTCAAGCCCGGTTCGTGTTGGTGGCAGGAAAATCGACTGGCGCAGCGCAAGTGCCGGAACCCGGCACGATCATGATGCTGTTGCTCGGGCTGCGGTTGATCAGCGTGATGGGCAAGCTCCGCAAGGCCGGGCAAAGACTCGTCAGCGTCACCTGACGCTGACATCCCGCTGCTCAAACGGCACTCGGTTCCGTTTTTTGTAGTAGTTCGTAATCGACCAGCCACTGCATAAATGCCGCCGGCGCCATTGGCCTTGCGATGAAATACCCCTGTGCGATATCGCATCCAAAATCTACCAGATGGTCCCAGTGTTCCTGCGTCTCCACACCCTCGGCTACCACCTTGCGGCCGAGGTCGTGCGCCAGGTCGATGGTCGAGCGGACAATTGCAGCGGAATCTTTATCGTCGATCATGTGTTCGACAAATGACTGGTCGATCTTGATGTAAGTGACGGGCATTTTTTGAAGGTAACGTAGTGACGAATACCCTGTGCCGAAGTCGTCGATATAAAGCTCGATGTTTTCTGCGCGCAAACCATGCAGCACTTGCAGCGTGCGCTCGTTGTCTTCCATGAGCATGCTCTCGGTCAGTTCCATCTCCAGCATGCCGGGGATGCTGTCGAGGACGTCGCGCATCCCACGAATCTTGTCCAGCAGCGCGTTGTCGCGCAGGCTGGAAGCCGAGAGATTGATCGCAATCGGCAACGCCTGGCCCTGGTCTTTCCATACGAGGTTCAACTTGACGGCTGCATCGATGACCCAATTCGTCAGGGGCTTGATCAGCGTGGTCTGCTCGGCAAGACCGATGAAATCGTTCGGAGGGATCATGCCGCGCGTTGCATGTTTCCAGCGCACCAGGCCTTCGGCGCCGCATACATTCCTGGTACGCATGTCGATTTTTGGCTGCAGGTACAGCATCAGGTCGCCGGCATCGATCGCATTGCGCAGCTCACTGACCATGACCAGCCGGGCCGCTTGTCCTTGGCCGGGAACTGCCTCGAAAACGGCATGACGCAGGTCATGCGCTCTTGCATGATTGACAGCGATGTCCGCATGACGAAGCAGGTCGTGTACGGTAGTGCCATGTTCCGGGAAAACGCAGATGCCGATCCTGGCCGAGACTTCGATGGGAAGATCGGCAATCGAAAATGGATCGGCCAGGGCGAGGTCGAGATTCTGCGCGAGCGCCACTGCGTCCGCGATCCGGCTATCTGGTACGAGGATGGCAAACTCGTCGCCGCGCAAGCGTGCGTTCACGGCGTCTGCCGGTATTTGCGTGCCCAGACGCGCACCAAAGAGCCTCAGCAATTCATCGCCATGACTGAAACCCAGTGCATCGTTGATGTCCCGCAGCCGCTCGATATTGGTTTGCAGGATAGAAAAGCCAGGGCCACCCGCTCGGGTGACGGCAATGGCGGCCGTCACGATCTCGGTGAACCGGGTTTCATTCGGCAAGCCCGTCACATGGTCGTAATGGGTCAGGTGGTGCATATCCTGCTGCACTTTTTCTTGCTCGACGCGAGCGCGGAACGTTTCAATAC
>JAYUWF010000428.1:0-9006 GCA_043753685.1 Herminiimonas sp. | reverse complement strand
ACAACGACTATCTTGCAGAAGTGATGGGGCTCGCAATTTGAAACGCACTCATATCGTAACTCATTGAAATTCAATGAGATTTGATGCGGTGGCCCTGGCTAATTCCCCAACCTGTTTGAATATTGATCGCATCTGCCCCACTCAACGTTTTACCTTTGGGCACCCTGCCATAAATTTTAATTTCCTGCCTTCCTGCTGGCACTCCATCACGAATAACCAAACCAAAATTACGATTTTGAAAATACAAAGCGGGGAAGGATAAAAATCCGTGAGCATTGCTTTCACGGTAATGACGAGACTCAGTAGGTCGATAACCCGCGACTGTTACTAATGTTCCATCAGGTTCTGTGTATTGAATTTGCTCCATAACCGGCGTGTTCGCTGCAAACAGCGGAACATACGATACGTCAGTTGATGTTGTTGTCGGCGTTGTTGTCGGTGTTGTTGCCGGTGTTGTTGTCGGCGTTGTTGTCGGCGTTGTAGTCGGCGTTGTTGTTGGCGTTGTTGTCGGCGTTGTTGTCGGCGTTGTCGATCCCGATGCGCTACCCCAGGTTTCGATTTCAAAAATCGAGTAACCATACTGCGTTGCGCGTTTGATTCCATTGATGCGTAAATAGCGGCCACTGCCGGTCAATCCGGTCAGGTCGGTGATGCCGCCGCTGCTACCGACTACCGACTTGATCGTTGTCCATGTCGAGGCATTATCGGACGTCTGCACATCGTAATCCTTGCCATACGCGGCTTCCCAATTAATTCTCACGCGAGAGAAATTGACTGGATTACCAAAATCCAGATAGATCCATTGTTGGTCGGTGAAGCCGCTGGACCATCTAGTTGCCGTGCTCTTATCGATGGCCTTGCCTGGACCGAGTGACGCTTGCTCGGAGGCAGAGGCGACTGCATTGAGCGGAGTCAAGCTTGTCGTTGTTACCGCCGATGCGCCCCATGCTTCGATTTCAAATATTGAATAGCCATAGGGCGTGGCGCGCTTGATACCGTTGATGCGCAGATAACGACCATTGCCGTTCAGTCCGGCCAGGTCCTCGACACCGCCACTACCGCCCACCACGGATTTTATGGTGGTCCAGGTCAGGGCGTCATTCGATGTCTGCAGATCATAATCCCTCGCATACGCCGCCTCCCAATTGATCCTGATCTGGGAGAAATTGACGGTCGTACCGTAATCGAGATAGATCCATTGCGTATCCGTAAATCCACTGGACCATCGAGTTGACGGATTTTTATCGATTGCCTTTTCGGGCCCGATATCCATGCGCTCCGAAGACGAGGCAACTGCCTTCTGCGGCGTCAACAACGTCGCCGACGTCGTGGTAGCTGCGAACAAACTGGTGTCGGCCGCCTTGATCTTCGCGCCACCTGCCGCCGCGGTTTCGCTGCCGCTGCCGCTGCAACCTGCCAACACGCTTACCATCAATGCTGTCAATGCAATGGCACGAACTAGTACCGCGCTCCGAGCGGTGAGACATTTCGCTGTGATCAAGATTCACTCCCAAAAAAAAGTGTGTTGCCAAATGCATCGATCGCAATGCGTCAATAAACAAGTAGTCGCTTTGCGATCACCCCCAACGTGAAATATCCACTCAAAAATGTGCGCAGTATTTTCGTTACCGTTCATTGAAGCATCAGTCGCTTTCGGGTTTTGTGACGCATGCTAAAAAGCCGTGAGAAGCATGCAGATGTTTAAAAAGCACTACTGCGTTTGTGGCAACAAGGCCCGCATTGAATCCAATAGTATTTATCTAAATAGTGCCAAAACTTATAGATTGTTGACACGCCAATAAGTAATTTTCGGAAGTTTCCTCCAGGGTTTATGAAGGTTGCACAAAAGTAATACTTGGCGGTCTCTGGATCGTATAGAAAGTCGCGTTAATTCATCATGCCGATCGGAAGTTTTGAGGAGAAACGCGAAGTTCTTAAGCTGCTGGTGGCGGCACATTTGTGCCAAAAGTAACGATTGAGAGCGCCTACCAATATCTGCAGATAAATTTTCAGCAAACTAACGAACAGTCCAAAGTAAGGACGGCTTGCTGAAGATCGGCATGGCGCTCGTTACGGGTGCACAAGCGACGGAAACGGTGGAGCCAACAAATCGTTCGTTCGACGACCCAGCGCCAGCGGCCGTGCAAAATGCGGTGGGATCAGACCAGTGGCGATCTGTTGGAGGTTGCCCAGGGAAAGACCGGCGCCAACTTGCGGATCGCGATCATTGGGGAATTGAAGATGGTGATCGATCAGATCAAGGCGCGCAGCGTGGTGGGCGTCACGATCGTGGCGGATCCGAAGGGCCAGAAGCGGAACGGGTTCGGATATTTTTGCATCCAGTTCGACAAGGCACGTGATGCGACCGCGGCCGAGACGATCAGACCAGGCATCGGATTTCAGCGATTCCAGTTCCGCGAATTGCGGCCAAAGGCGGCGACTGATCTAGAAAGTTTGGCCGGTGCGCAGAAGCTCTTGGGGAACACGATCGCAGCCAATATTTGCGGGCGCCGCGGCAATGCTGTGCAGCCGTTGCTGAGCAAAAAACAGCGTGATGGCGAAAAGTCTGTTCGCCAAAAATAAAAAACCCGCGGCAATAGCGGGCTAAATCACTGAATTTAATGGAGGCGGGGGTCGGGATCGAACCGGCGTACACGGCTTTGCAGGCCGCTGCATAACCACTTTGCTACCCCGCCAAGGGGCGTATTGTAACTGTGTACATGCTAAAACAAAAGCAGGCATTGCAATCGATTCACTGACGCGAATCGCAAATGCAACAGCGCTTGTGTACCCGATATTTCATTGGGCATTCGCAAGCAGACTCACGTGGATTTGTGGCCATCTGGAGCGGGAGAAGAGTCTCGAACTCTCGACCTCAACCTTGGCAAGGTTGCGCTCTACCAACTGAGCTACTCCCGCATCTGGCGCAATCTGTGGCCGACGTAAGCGAGGCGATCACTTGCCCGATCCGTCTGTGTTCCCTGCAGCCGATCTGGCAACCTGCTGCATTGCTGCTTCACCGGTATGAAGCACACGCCTCCCGACCAGGCACGGCGCGCAGAAAATCCGGTGCAATAAAAAAGGAAGCCGTTTCGGGCTTCCCTTCACATTTTGGAGCGGGAGAAGAGTCTCGAACTCTCGACCTCAACCTTGGCAAGGTTGCGCTCTACCAACTGAGCTACTCCCGCGTTCACAACAGGTGCGTAGTATAGAGGATGGCGCTTCATTGTCAAGCGCCGCAATGATGTTTGTTAGCCCCAAGTAGTAATGTCCCCTTTTCAGGCAACCGGGCGCATCGGTCTGCTAGGCACTCATTGCCGCCGGCGACGCGGTTCAACCGCTCGAATCGGTGCGTTCCTTGATCAACGGCCAGGCCTTGCGCAGGTAATAAAACATCGACCACAACGTCAGCAGTGCAGCCACCACCAGCAGCACGTGGCCCCAGAGCCGGGTATCGATCACGCCGAACAGCGTGTCGTAATACAGCAGCATCGGAATGGCGATCATCTGCGCTGTCGTCTTGATCTTGCCTACCGAATGCACCGCCACCGATTTGGATGCTCCGATCTGCGCCATCCACTCGCGCAACGCCGAAATCGCGATTTCGCGGCCGATGATGATGAATGCGATCAGGGTGCCTACCCGGTTCAGGTGCACCAGCTCGATCAGCGCGCCGGCCACCATCAGTTTGTCGGCCACCGGGTCCAGAAAGGCGCCGAACGCCGAGGTTTCATTCCAGCGCCGCGCCAGGAAACCATCGAACCAGTCGGTGACTGCCGCGATGATGAAAATCGCCGTGGAGGCGATGCCCTTCTCGAACGGCGACAGCCACATGTCGGGCAGGTAGAACACGCCGACGACCAGAGGAATCAGGGCCACGCGCAACCAGGTCAACAGGATCGGAATATTCAGCGGCATCGGACACTTGGGGTGAAAGCAATCGGTCGCGGCGTGCTTGACCGCGGCAGGTCCGGCGGGAACCGGCATGCAATTATCTTCTTAATTCAGTGCAATTGCTTGTAAATGTCTTCTGCCAGCTGCCGGGAAATGCCGTCGACCGAGGCCAGATCCTCGATGCTGGCGTCGGCCACCCCGCGCACCCCGCCAAAGCGCGCCAGCAGTTTCTGGCGCCGTTTGGCGCCGATCCCCTCGATCTCTTCAAGGCGCGAAGTCTGGCGGGTTTTTGCGCGCTTGGCGCGCATGCCGGTGATGGCGAAGCGATGCGCTTCGTCACGGATCTGGGCGATCAGCATCAGGGCCGCCGATTCCTTGCCTAGCTCCTGCGCTGGCCGGCCGTCGGCGAAGATCAGCGTCTCGAGCCCGACCCGTCGCCCTTCTCCCTTGGCCACGCCGACAATGTTGGCGATGTCGAGGCCGAGTTCCACGAACACCTGGCGCGCCATTTCCACCTGCCCCTTGCCGCCGTCGATCAGTGCGATGTCCGGCATCACGCCCTCGCCATTGGCGATTTTTTCGTAGCGCCGCATCAGCACCTGGCGCATCGCGGCATAGTCATCGCCGGGCGTGATGTCGTTGATGTTGTACCGTCGGTATTCGGCATTCTGCATGGCGTGGTGGTGAAACACCACGCATGACGCCTGGGTTGCCTCGCCTTGCGTGTGGCTGATGTCGAAGCATTCGATGCGCAGCGCTTCCAGGTCGACGATATCCAGGCCGAGCGCCTCGATCAATGCGCGCGTGCGCGACTGTTGCGAGCCCTGTTCCGAGAGAAGCCGGGCCAATGAAATCTCGGCGCCCTTCTGCGCCATTTCCAGCCATTGCCGGCGCTGGCCCTGCGGCTGGAACAGCAGGTTGATGCGATGCCCGCACTGCTCCATGAGCGCCAGCATCAGGGCCGGCTCATTCAGTTCGTGGCTCACGATCAAAGTGCCCGGTATGAACTTGTCGATGTAATGCTGCGCCAGGAATGCTTTCAGGACTTCGACCGAGAGCGCGTCATCGGCCGTCGCCACGGCATGGTCCACATGGGTCGGAAAATACGCGCGGTCGCCCAAGTGCCGGCCGCCACGCACCATCGCCAGATTGACGCAGGCGCGGCCGCCCTGGACCACCACGGCAATGATGTCGATGTCGGCGTCGCCGCCGGTATCCATGGTTTGCTGGTGCAATACCCGCGACAAGGCGCTGATCTGATTGCGCACGCCAGCCGCCTGCTCGAACTGCAACGCTTCGGCAAAGGCATGCATCTTCGCATTCAAGGTTTCCAGCACTTCGGTCTGGCGCCCGCGCAGGAATTTACCGGCATTCTCGACATCGATCGCGTAAGTGTCGCGATCGATGAGGTCGACGCACGGCGCGCTGCAGCGATGGATCTGGTGCAGCAGGCAGGGCCGGGTGCGGTTGGCGTACACGGAATCCTCGCAAGTGCGCAGCAAGAATACCTTCTGCAGGATCTGCATCGATTCCTTGACCGCCCAGGCGCTTGGAAATGGCCCGAAGTACTGGTTTTTCTTGTCGACCGCGCCGCGGTAATACGCCATGCGCGGAAAGTCCTGCCCGGTGATCTTCAGGTAGGGATATGACTTGTCGTCACGGAAGAGGATGTTGAAGCGCGGCTGCAGGGACTTGATCAGGTTGTTTTCCAGGATCAGCGCCTCGGCTTCGCTGCGCGTGACCGTGGTTTCCATGCGCGCGATGCGGTCGACCATCATCGCAATGCGTGGACTGGTCAGGGTCTTCTGAAAATAACTCGAGACGCGCTTCTTCAGGTCGCGCGCCTTGCCGACGTACAGCACCTGATTCTCGGCGTCGAAATAGCGGTACACGCCCGGCAGGTGCGGCAGGCGCGCCACCGTCTCCAGCATGCTGGCGCGCGGGTCGGGAATGATAGCGTCGGGGATTATGGCGTCGGACATCGTGGCGGATGGATCATGCGATACGGATCGGTAAAATCAGGCAGGCGGTTGCACGCATTGAGCGAAAGGCTCAGACAGATGCGAGCGACCTGACCGTCTTGCAAGCCCGGCGATAACGCGGATCCCGTTGCAAGGTATCCCAGTCGGAGGCCGGTTCGCCCGGCACCAGGCGCATGATCCTGCGCACCGATGCGGACGCCGCGGCGGCGGTGCGTACGCCCTGGTCGAGGCCATCGAGCAAGACATCGGCCTTGTCCGGCGCGTTACAGATCAAGACCATGTCGCAGCCTGCGCGCAATGCCGCCTGCGCCCCATCGATGACGCCTCCCGCCACACTGGCGCCTTCCATGCTGAGGTCGTCGCTGAAGATCACGCCGTCGAAAGCGAAGCGTTTGCGCAGCAGCGACAGCCATTTCCTTGAAAACCCGGCCGGGTGGCGATCGACTTTCGGATAGATGACGTGCGCCGGCATCACACCGGCCAGGCTCATGCCCAGCCAGTCGTAGGGCGCGGCATCTTCGCCCAGGATCTGTTCCAGGCTGCGCTCGTCGATCGGCACCGCGACATGCGAATCGGCCTTGACGAAACCGTGCCCCGGAAAATGCTTGCCGCAGTTCGCCATGCCGGCCAGCATCAGGCCCTGGTTCAGACTCTTTGCCAGCATGGTCACCACCCGCGGATCGCGATGAAAGGCCCGGTCGCCGATGATGCTCGATTCACCGAAGTCCAGGTCCAGTACCGGCGTGAAGCTGAGATCGACGCCGCAGGCGCGCAATTCGGCCGCCAGCACGAAACCGACGTCGGTCGCCGCCCGGGTTGCGGCCAGTACATCCTGGTCCCAGAGTGCCCCGAGCGCACGCATTGCCGGCAGGCGGGTAAAACCATCGCTCTTGAAGCGCTGCACCCGCCCGCCCTCGTGATCGACCGCAATCACGACGCCGGGCCGGGCAGCATGGATGGCGGCAGTCAGCTCGACCAGTTGCTTGCGATTTTTGTAATTCCTGGCAAACAGGATCACGCCACCGGTCAGCGCGTGGGTGATGCGGCGCAGATCATCGGCCGTCAGGGTGGTGCCCACCACATCCAGCATCACTGGCCCGAGGGCGATTTCAGCTTTCACGTTCTGCAACTTATCGTCCATTCTTGTTGTCGTCTCCAGGAGCGCCTGCATTTTTTTCCATGATGACAAAGGCGACCGCATAGTCGTCTTCATCGGTAATCGACACTTGCGCGGTCAAGCCGTGCAGCGTCATGAATGCATCGAGCACGCCGCTGGTGACGGCTTGCGGCTTGCCGCTAGGTGCATTGAGCACCTGCATGGCGCGCCAGGTCATCGGCATGCGCATGCCCACGCCAAGCGCTTTCGAAAACGCTTCCTTGGCTGCGAACCGCGTCGCCAGAAAGCGGATGCCGCGTGCCGGCACCTTTGCACTGCGCGCCTGGTATTTCACGAATTCTTCCGGGCCCAGGATTTTCAGGGCAAAACGGTCGCCATGGCGCCCGAGTGCCGCTTCGATGCGGGCAACCCGGATGATGTCGGTACCGATGCCGTAGATCATCGCGCGCCGGCGCGCGCGGCGTCTGGCGCCGCAGCCCTTGCCAGCACCATCAGCGCCTTCATTTCCCGCACCGCTGCCTGCCAGCCAACGAACACGGCATGCGCCACGATCGCATGGCCGATGTTGAGCTCGGTGATGTCTGCGATGGCGGCAATCGCCTGCGCATTCGTGTAATGCAAGCCGTGCCCGGCATTGACCTTCAGGCCGCGTTGCACGCCGAGGGCGGCCGCGGTGCGCACCCGTTCCAGTTCGCGCCGGAGCACGTCATCTGCACGCGCCTCGGCATATTGGCCGGTGTGCAGTTCGATCACTGGCGCACCGGCCTCGGCCGCTGCCTGGATCTGATCGGCCTCGGGATCGATGAACAGGCTGACCCGGATCCCCTGCCCTTGCAATGTTGCGATCGCCGCCTTGACCTGATCGAAGTAGCGGATCACGTCCAAGCCGCCTTCCGTGGTGACTTCTTCGCGCCGCTCCGGCACGAGGCAGACATCCTGCGGCTTGATGCGGCACGCAAAATCCACCATTTCACTGGTCACCGCCGACTCCAGGTTCATGCGGGTGCGCAGCAGCGGCCGGATCGCTTCCACATCGGCGTCCTTGATATGCCGCCGGTCCTCGCGCAGATGCAGGGTGATGGCGTCGGCGCCGGCTTCCTCGGCCAGCAGTGCCGCCTGGATCGGATCCGGATAGACCGTGCCGCGCGCGTTGCGAAGCGTCGCCACGTGGTCGATGTTGATGCCGAGATCGATGCTCGGGCCGTGTGGTTGTAGAAAGCTCATGGGACCTGTCGAAAGTTTGATGGATGCATCGTCACTGCGTTACAACTGCATCAAATCTATCAGAATCTGACGGGTGTTGAGCGGCGCGCCGTTCAGGTGATGCGCCAGCAAGGAGCGCATCAGAAATTTGCTCTGGGTCTGGGTGGCCGCATCTGCGTAATCTTCATGTTCCATATCCAGCAGCGTCTTGCCGGTCACGCGTGGCGCAGTGTCCGATGGCAGCGCCAGCCGCACCCCGAGTTCCGGCTCGACCACATACACTCGCGCCGGGTCGACTTTGCTGCGGGTGGTGGTGCAGACCGTGAAATCGCCGGCGACGCCGGTTTCCTTCAGTAGCGCGCGTTCGAACTTGCGCAAAACGATCGGCGCCGGCTCCTGATGCGCCAGCTGGTTGAGCGTCGCCACATAATGATCGAACAGGGCCGGATGCGGATCGTCGCGCGCCAACATCTTGAACAGCAGTTCATTCAGATAAAAGCCGCACAGCAGCGCCGCTTTTTCCAGCGGCAGCATGCCCCCGACCCATTCGGCGCCAGTCAAGGTGCGGATTTCCGACTTACCGCTCCAGCCGAGGGCCAACGGTTGAAAGGTCTGCAGCACGCCGCGCAACTTCGACAGCGGCCGCTTGGCGCCCTTGGCCACCAAGGCGACGCGGCCGTGTTCACGCGTAAACACGTCAACGATCAGGCTCGTTTCCTTGTACGGGTAACTGTGCAGGACGAAGCCCGGCTGTCCCGCAATGCGGTGATCTTTCGGTACGGGCTTGGCGGCCCGGATCGGACGCCGGGA
>JAYUWF010000427.1:0-2949 GCA_043753685.1 Herminiimonas sp. | reverse complement strand
CCGCAGCGTGCGATCAACCACGTGCGCCGACCCACGCCGGCACGGCTTGCAGGGCTGCTGCCAGACCGCTCGGATCGGTACCGCCGGCCTGCGCCATGTCGGCCCGGCCGCCCCCCTTGCCACCGACTTGCTGCGCCACGAAATTGACCAGTTCGCCTGCTTTCACGCGCGCGGTCGCATTGTCGGTCACACCTGCGATCAAGCTGACCTTGCCGTCCTTGACCGCAGCCAGGACGATTGCCGCCACCTTGAGCTTGGTTTTCAATTGATCCATCGTCTGGCGCAAAGTCGCCACGTCGGCGCCATCGAGCGTTGCTGCCAGCACCTGGATGCCGTTGACGTCGACCGCCTGCGTCGCCAGTCCATCGCCCTGGCTGGCAGCCACCTTCGATTTCAACGTCGCCAGTTCGCGCTCCAACGCCTTGACGTGATCCTGCACCTGCCCGATGCGTTGCGTGATTTCTTCAGGGGGCGCCTTCAGCATGGCCGCCGCATCGCTGATGCGACCGCTGAGCGACTGCAGGAGGGCCAGCGCATTTTCACCGGTGATCGCTTCGACCCGGCGGATACCGGCGGCGACACCGCTTTCGCCGACGATCTTGAACAGGCCGATGTCGCCGGTGCGCCCGACGTGGGTGCCGCCGCACAGCTCGGTCGAACTGCCGATTCCCAGAACCCGCACTTCGTCGCCGTATTTTTCCCCGAACAGCGCCATGGCGCCGCTGCGCACGGCGTCGTCATACGACATCAGCTTGGCCTCGGTGGCCGCGTTGGCCAGGATTTCCAGGTTGACGATCGATTCGACGCGGCGGATTTCTGCTGCCGTCAATGGTGCGTTATGGCTGAAATCGAAGCGCGTCTTGTCGGCATCGACCAGCGAGCCTTTCTGTGCAACGTGCGAACCCAGCACTTCGCGCAATGCCTTGTGCATCAGGTGCGTTGCCGAATGGTTGCGGATGGTGTGTGCCCGGCGCTGGGCGTCGACCCTGGCCTCGACGCTGGCGCCCAGCTTCAGGGTGCCAGCTGCCAGCCGGCCGTGATGGCCGAACACATCGGGTTGCAGCTTTAGGGTGTCGGTCACGTCGAAGCGCGCGCCATCGGCCATCGACAGCACGCCAGCATCGCCCGCCTGGCCGCCCGATTCGGCATAGAACGGCGTGGTATCGAGAACGATCACGGCATCCTGACCGGCGGCGATATCGGGAACCGCACGTCCGTCGACATACAGCGCCACCACTTTCGCCGCATGCTGCAGTGACTCGTAGCCGACGAAGCGGGTTTTTTCACCCGAGTACTCGACACCAGCAGCCATCTTGAATTTTCCCGCGGCACGCGCCGTGCTGCGCTGACGCTCCATGGCCGCATCAAACCCGGCTTCGTCCAACGTGACGTTGCGCTCGCGGCAAATGTCGGCGGTCAGATCCAGCGGAAAACCGAAGGTGTCATAAAGCGTGAAGGCGGTTTCGCCATCCAGCCGCTGCGGGCTCTTTGCCAGTGCGGCTTCTAGGATCTTCATGCCATGCTCGAGGGTTTCGCCGAAGCGCTCTTCTTCCTGCTTCAGTACTTGCTCGACCCGGCCAGCGGCTTGCGCCAGTTCCGGATAGGCCGCGCCCATCTCGTGCACGAGGTCGGCGACCAATTGATGGAAGAACGGCCGGGTCTGGCCCAGCTTGTGACCGTGGCGCAGGGCGCGGCGGATGATCCGGCGCAGCACGTAGCCGCGTCCTTCGTTGCCAGGCAAGATACCGTCGACGACCAGGAAAGAACAGGCGCGAATGTGATCCGCGATCACCTTCAAGGAATTGTCAGCCAGGTCCGTCGCACCGGTGGCGCGTGCAGCACCCTTGATCAGGTACTGGAACAGGTCGATGTCGTAATTCGAATGCACATGTTGCAAGACCGCCGCGATGCGCTCGAGGCCCATGCCGGTATCGACGCACGGGCGCGGTAGCGGATTCATGTTGCCGGCATCGTCGCGATTGAACTGCATGAACACCAGGTTCCAGACCTCGATATAGCGGTCGCCGTCCTGGTCGGCGCTGCCTGGTGGGCCGCCCCAGACATCGGGGCCGTGGTCGTAGAAAATTTCCGAGCAGGGTCCGCAAGGGCCGGTATCGGCCATCTGCCAGAAATTGTCGGAAGCGTAGCGCGCGCCCTTGTTGTCGCCGATGCGTACGATCCGCTCGACCGGCACGCCGATCTCGTTCTGCCAGATCGCATGGGCTTCGTCGTCGTCCTGATAGACCGTGACCCAGAGTTTTTCCTTCGGCAGACCGTACACGCCGGTCAGCAATTCCCAGGCGTACTGGATCGCATCGCGCTTGAAATAATCGCCGAAGGAGAAATTGCCCAGCATTTCGAAAAACGTGTGATGGCGCGCGGTGTAGCCGACGTTTTCCAGATCGTTGTGCTTGCCGCCGGCGCGCAGGCTGCGTTGCGACGAGGTCGCGCGGCTGTAGCTGCGCTTGTCCTGGCCGAGGAATACGTCCTTGAACTGCACCATGCCGGAATTGGTAAACAACAGGGTCGGATCGTTACCCGGCACCAGGCTGGAAGAGCGCACGATCGTGTGCCCTTTGGATTCGAAAAACTTGAGGAATTTATCGCGAATTTCTGACGAGTTCATGTTTTTTTGGCAGACAAAATAGAGGATGCGTGCAGGCGCAGGCGATCTCCGATTATACGTGAAACCCTGCCCCGGATTGCCTGGGCGGCAAGCCATTGAAAAAGCCCGCCGGGCGGACCGGGCGGGCTTAAAAACCATCCTGCATGCGGCCTGAATCAGGCAGTGCGGCCGTTGTGCTTCTTGTGACGGATGTTGCGGTTGGCCTGCGCCTGGTGCCGCTTGATGTTACGGCGCTCGGCGGCAGTCACGACGCCGTCGGATTTGGCCGCACGCTTTTCAGCCTTGATCGCCTGCTGCTGTTGCTGCAGGTTGCGCGCCTCGGG
>JAYUWF010000426.1:0-2969 GCA_043753685.1 Herminiimonas sp. | reverse complement strand
AAAAGTTTTACCGGATCCGCTTCCGGGTCGATGGCGTGCTGCGCGAGATGGCGCAACCGCCGCTGGCGATCAAGGAAAAACTGGCGTCGCGCATCAAGGTCATTTCCAAACTCGACATTTCGGAAAAGCGCGTGCCGCAGGACGGCCGCATGAAGCTGGTGATGTCGAAGAGCCGTGCGATCGATTTCCGGGTCAGTACCCTGCCGACCCTGTTCGGCGAAAAGATCGTCATGCGGATCCTGGATGCGACCCAGGCGCAGATGGGCATCGAGGCGCTCGGTTACGACCCCGACCAGAAAGCTACCCTGATCGAAGCCATCGAGCGGCCCTACGGCATGGTGCTGGTGACGGGACCTACCGGCTCCGGCAAGACGGTGTCGCTGTATACCTGCCTGAACATCCTGAACAAACCCGGCATCAATATCTCGACTGCCGAAGATCCGGCCGAGATCAACTTGCCGGGCGTGAACCAGGTCAACATCAATGACCGTGCCGGCCTGACATTTCCGATCGCGCTGAAGGCGTTCCTGCGGCAGGATCCGGACATCATCATGGTCGGCGAGATCCGCGACCTGGAAACCGCCGACATTGCGATCAAGGCGGCGCAGACCGGTCACATGGTGTTCTCGACGCTGCATACCAACGATGCGCCGGCGACCCTGACGCGGCTGATGAACATGGGCGTGGCGCCCTTCAACATCGCGTCGTCGGTGATCCTGATCACCGCGCAGCGGCTGGCGCGGCGCCTGTGCACCTGCAAGGAAGTGACTACGATTTCGGAAGAGGCGCTGATCCAGGCCGGATTCCGGGAAGAAGAAATCGACGGCACCTGGTCGCCGTACAAGCCGGTCGGTTGCGACCGTTGCACCGGCAGCGGCTACAAGGGGCGGGTCGGCATCTATCAGATCATGCCGATCTCGCCGGAAATCGAAAAGATCATCCTGGCGCACGGCTCGGCGATGGAAATCGAAGCGCAGGCCCAGCTCGATGGCGTGCGTTCGTTGCGCCAGTCGGGCCTGATGAAGGTGAAGCAGGGCTTGACCAGTCTGGAAGAAGTGGTGGGCTGCACCAATGAATAAGGCCCGGCATTTAGCGCAGCATTCAGTGCAGCATTCATCGCGGCATTCAGCTCGACCAACAGCACTTTCGGTCGCATCGGCGACCGGCACGACCGAATAACCTGGGAGTATCCGCATGGCCACCGCCGCACGCAGCACCGCAACCGCCCGCGCACAGACCACCGAGGTCATCTACATCTGGGAGGGCAAGGACAAGTCCGGCAAAGCCGTCCGGGGCGAAATGCGCGCCAACAGCGAGTCGATCGTCAATGTCACGTTGCGCCGGCAGGGCATCACCACCACCAAGGTCAAGAAAAAGAGTTTCAGGAGCGGCAAGCGGATCACCGACAAGGATATTTCCCTGTTCACGCGCCAGCTGGCCACGATGATGAAGGCCGGCGTGCCGTTGCTGCAATCCTTCGATATCGTCGCAAAGGGCCACGCCAATCCATCGGTATCCAAACTGATCCAGGACATCCGCAGCGACGTCGAGACCGGCACCAGCCTGAACCAGGCGTTTCGCAAGTTTCCGCTGTACTTCGATCCGCTGTTCTGCAACCTGGTGGGCGCCGGCGAGCAGGCCGGTATCCTGGAAGACCTGCTCACGCGCCTGGCGATCTACAAGGAAAAAACCATTGCCATCAAGGGCAAGATCAAGTCGGCCCTGTTCTATCCGATCTCGATCCTGGTGGTGGCGTTCGTTGTGACTGCCGTGATCATGATCTGGGTGGTGCCGGCGTTCAAGGAAGTCTTCAAGAGCTTCGGCGCGGACCTGCCGGCGCCGACCCTGATCGTGATGGGTATTTCGGACTTCTTCGTCAAGTGGTGGTACCTGATCTTCGGCGGCCTGTTCGGCGGGCTGTACCTGTTCTTCCAATCCTGGAGACGTTCGCTGGCCGTACAGCGGGCGATGGACCGGGCACTGCTGAAAGCGCCGATCTTCGGCGCTGTGATCCGCAAGGCCACGATCGCGCGCTGGACCCGGACCCTGGCCACGATGTTTGCCGCCGGCGTGCCGCTGGTGGAGTCGCTCGACTCGGTCGGCGGCGCCTCCGGCAATGCCGTGTTCCAGGAAGCGACCGAGCAGATTCAGCGCGACGTCTCGACCGGCTCCGCCCTGACCACGTCGATGCAGACGACCGGCGTCTTTCCGGTGATGGTGCTGCAGATGTGCGCGATCGGCGAGGAATCGGGCTCGCTCGACGCCATGCTGGGCAAGGCCGCCGAGTTCTACGAAGACGAAGTCGACGAGGCGGTGAAGGGGCTGTCGAGCCTGATGGAGCCGTTCATCATCGTCATCCTGGGGACGTTGATCGGCGGCATCGTGGTGTCGATGTACCTGCCGATCTTCAAGCTCGGCCAGGTGGTGTAGCCACGGTTCGATGGATCCCGTCAGCGCTGAATTCTTCCTGTCGCCTTTCGCGCTCGCCCTGCTCGGGCTTTGCATTGGCAGCTTTCTCAACGTCGTCATTCACCGCCTGCCGCCGATGCTCGAGCGCGGCTGGCGGCGCGAGAGCGCCGCACTGCTCGACCTCCCGCCGGACGCGTCCGAGTCCGAGCCCGTCGCGACCCTCACGCACCCGCGCTCGCGCTGCCCTGCCTGCGGGCACCCGATCGCCTGGCACGAGAACCTGCCTGTCGTGAGCTATCTGCTGCTGCGCGGTCGCTGCTCGGCCTGCGCCACGCGCATCTCGGCGCGCTATCCATTCGTCGAGATCCTGACCGGCGCGCTCTTCGCATTTGTCGGCTGGCGCTTCGGGCCGCACCCGGTCGCGCTTCTCTGGTGCGGGTTCGCGGCCGTGCTGGTCGCGCTCGCGGGCATCGACTGGGACACCACGCTGCTCCCCGACGACCTCACGTTGCCGCTCCTCTGGAGCGGCCTGGTGGCGAGCGCCCTCGGCTGGACCATCG
>JAYUWF010000425.1:0-9106 GCA_043753685.1 Herminiimonas sp. | reverse complement strand
TTTGACTTGTGTGACTACGGGGTTTCGACTACCTGGTATTCAATTGCGCCGGATCGTCAGATCAGGCTGCCGGTGCTTCGGTACGATGACTCTTGGCGGCGTCTTCTTTCTGGACGGCCTTCATCATCGGCGACGGTGCGGTTTCGGCCTTCTTCATTTTCACGGTCAGATGGCGCAGAACGGCATCGTTGAATTTGAAGCCGGTTTCGATTTCAACCAGGGTTTCGTTGTCACATTCGATGTTGATGCAAACATAGTGCGCCTTGGCCAGTTTCTGGACCATGTACGCCATCTGACGACGACCCCAATCTTCAACACGGTGAACCTTGCCGCCACGGGTGGCGACGATCGCCTTGTAACGCTCGATCATGGCGGGCACTTGCTCGCTCTGGTCGGGATGGACGATAAATACGATTTCATAATGACGCATGCAAAACTCCTTTTGGACTATTGAAACTAACGCCCACCCCGGCGTCAAGACGAGTGTGGGAAGAGGACAGCCCGTGATGATAGCGTGAAATCGCTAAAATCTCAACGGATTCAAGTGGTTGAAGGCAAATGAAGCGCCGGACGCTCCGTTGGAAGGAATCGCAGCCCGGTTTGCGGATACCACTTGCAAATAAAGCCATACTGTATAAAAATACAGTCTGTTCATATACACAGTCAATGGTCTCCATTGGCTCCCTCGCCATGATCAAGCTGACTGCCCGTCAAGAACAGATTCTGAATCTGATCCGAGACGCAATTGACAACACCGGATTTCCGCCGACCCGTGCGGAAATTGCCAACGAGCTGGGCTTTCGCTCGGCCAATGCCGCCGAAGAGCATCTGCAGGCATTGGCGCGCAAGGGTGCGATCGACCTGACGCCGGGCACATCACGCGGTATCCGTCTGCGCGACATGGGCATCGAGCGCAGCCCTGCATCCCAGCTGGTTCTGCCGCATCCTGCACTGATGCAGTTGAACCTGCCGCTGGTCGGCCGGGTAGCGGCCGGTTCGCCGATCCTGGCGCAGCAGCACATCGAAGCGACCTACAACGTCGACCGCTCGCTGTTTTCGGCGATCCCGGATTTCTTGCTGAAGGTACGCGGCATGTCGATGCGCGACGCCGGGATCCTGGACGGCGACCTGTTGGCGGTGAAAAAAGCCGACACCGCCCGCAACGGGCAAATCATCGTCGCGCGGATCGGCGAAGAAGTCACCGTCAAGCGATACAAGAAAACGGGCGGCATGATCGAACTGCTGCCGGAGAATCCGGATTTCGAGCCAATCCGGGTGAATCCGGAGCACGACGACTTTGCGCTGGAAGGTTTGGCGGTGGGATTGATGCGCGCCTGGGGTTGAGAAGGCATCTCGCGCAGCAAACTGCACAGCGTCCAGTAGCACGACTGCGTAGCGTCCAGGATCATGTGTAATGGAGCTTTCGGACTTCTATCAGAACCGGCGCAGCATCAAGGGTCAGATTCAATTTTCGTGAAGCTTCACCACGAAATTTGAGTCTGACCCTTCATGCGTTTTTCGGAGCGCGGTCGGCGTACTGCGACAGCACAAGCTGCCAAAACCATCGTAGTTCGACGTCATCATTCCATTGCCCGGTTTTAGGGTCAGCGTAATTTTCGCGAAACGCCGCGAAAAAAAATTCTGACTCTGAAACCTCCGCTTGCGTTAGCAAGACGGCGCCAATTCAAATCAACCCTACCGACCTTGCCCAAAGCTCGACAGGCTTATTGCTCGCTTCCCCTACCCTCTCCGCCCCTGCAAGATCTGCTTCGCAATCCCACGTAAGATATTGACTTCTTCTTTCTCCAGCGACGTCCGCGCAAACATCCGTCTTAGCCGCGACATCAGCTTTTTGGGATTCTCAGGATCCAGAAATTCGATCGCCACCAAGGCTTGTTCCAGGTGCGCAAACATCGCATCGACCTGCGCCAGGTCCGCAGTCTCTCCTTGAAATCCGATGACGCCAGGCGCGCCAGACAAGGGCTGCTCTGCGAAGATTGCCGCCATCCTGCATTCATACGCAATCACCTGCACTGCCTGGGCTAAGTTGAGCGAGGAATACTCCGGGTTGGCGGGAATGTTGATCAGCACATTACATTTTTCGACGATCTCGTTGGGCAAACCGAAGCGTTCGTTACCGAATACGAGTGCTGGCCGCAGCGTGGTGGCCGGCGCAGCCGCGCCAGCGGCTGCCAATTGCTCCGCCAGCACCCGCGGCGAAATCACGGGCGGCGAAAACTCCCTTAAGCGCGCCGACACCGCGGCTGCAAAATTGCAGCCGTCGAGCGCTTCCTCGATCGAGCCGACGATCCGCGCCGCCTGCAGCACGTCCTGCGCACCGCTGGCGAACGCCATCGCTTCCGCCTGTGTGGCCGCATCCGCGAAACGCGGATTGACCAGCACCAGGTCGCGACATCCCATGGTTTTCATGGCCCGCGCCGCCGCGCCGATATTGCCCGGCCGGCTGGTCTCGACCAGCACGAAACGCAGGCCAGCCAAGCCAGGCAGTCCCGCAGACGGCGCCGCATCCGTGCCCTGATTGCAAGTAGAAGTACTGGTTTCCATGAGCTTCAATTAAAATAGCGAACTTACGCGGCCCGGAAGGCCTGGTCGGCTGGTTGCATCAGCAACCGGTCACCGGCAAATTTACAGCGCCGCATCGCTCATTTACACAGGTCAGGCAGGCGCAGCGCTACCGCGTGCGCCGCGCCATTCTAACGGAAACCCAATGCATCCCATGCTCAATACGGCGGTCAAGGCTGCCCGCCGCGGCGCCGCCATCATCAACCGCGCCTCCTTCGACATCGACCGCATCAAGGTCACCGAAAAGTCGCCGAACGATTTCGTCACCGAAGTCGACCAGGCCGCCGAGCAGGCGATCATCGACGTTCTCCATCAAGCCTATCCGGATCACGCCTTCCTGTGCGAAGAGTCGGGTCCCTCGGCCAACCTGCATGACGACAACGAGCATGTCTGGATCATCGATCCGCTCGACGGCACCACCAATTTCATCCACGGCTTTCCTCAGTATTGCGTCTCGATCGCGCTCCAGCATCGCGGCCAGATCACCCAGGCCGTGGTGTACGACCCGACCCGCAACGACCTTTTTACCGCCACCAAGGGTGCCGGCGCGTATCTGAACGACAAGCGCATTCGCGTCACCAAGCGCGACAAGCTGGCCGACTCCCTGATCGGCACCGGCTTCCCGTTTCGTGACATGGACGTATTGGAACAGTACATCGACATGTTCCGCGCGATGAGCCCGCGCTGCGCCGGTTTGCGGCGTCCGGGCGCGGCGGCGCTCGATCTGGCCTACGTCGCGGCCGGACGTCTGGACGGCTTTTTCGAAAAAGGCCTGAAGCCGTGGGACATGGCGGCCGGCTCGTTGTTGATCACGGAAGCCGGCGGCATCATGGGCACTTTCAGCGGTGACTCCGATTACCTGTACAAGGGCGATGCCATCGCCGGCACGCCAAAGGTGTTCGCGCAAATGATCGCCGTTCTGTCACCGTTCGCCAAGGCAGGCTGAACCACAACGCGCGGTTTCCGACCCCGGAACCGCGCGACCGCATCCCGCCCCTGCCCGGCGCTTTTTTTCCGCTGCCCCATGTGCGCTGTTATACTGCGAGCACGCGGCAGCAGATCCAGTCACCTTGCCGCTGTCTGAACAGACCCCCCGCATCCTAATCCGTTTGCCTGCGACTGGCGCCGCTTCTGGCGACAGGCCGAACTCTTTTTACTGAATCCCTATGTCATTTGCTTCCCTCGGCCTGGCCGATGAAATCGTTCGCGCCATTACCGACCATGGCTACACCATCCCGACACCGATCCAGGCGCAGGCAATTCCTGCCGTGCTGGCCGGCGGTGACCTGTTGGCCGGCGCCCAGACCGGCACCGGCAAGACCGCCGGCTTCACCCTGCCGATCCTGCATCGCCTGGCCACCAACGCCGGAGCGCCGGTCAATGCATCGTCCACCCGTCCGATCCGCGCACTGATCCTGACGCCGACGCGCGAGCTGGCAGCGCAGGTCGAGGAAAGCGTGCGCACCTACGGCACATATCTGAAACTGACCTCGACCGTGATCTTCGGCGGTGTCGGCATCAATCCCCAGATCAAGCTGTTGAAACACGGCGTCGACATCCTGGTGGCGACGCCGGGCCGGCTGCTCGACCACATGGGACAGGGCACCGTCAATTTGAGCCAGGTCGAAATCCTGGTGCTGGATGAAGCCGACCGCATGCTCGACATGGGTTTTATCCGCGACATTAAGAAAGTGCTGGCGGTGCTGCCGAAGAAGCGCCAGAACCTGCTGTTTTCCGCGACGTTTTCGGAAGAGATCAAGACACTGGCTGATGGCCTGCTCAATGCCCCTGCCATGATCGAAGTCGCACGTCGCAATTCGACCGTCGAAATGATCGCCCAGAAGATCCATCCGGTCGACCGCGACAAGAAGCATCCGATGCTGGCGCACCTGATCAAGACCAAGCAATGGACGCAGGTGCTGGTCTTCACCCGCACCAAGCACGGCGCCAACAAGCTGGTCGAACAGCTCGAAAAGGATGGCATTACCGGCCTGGCGATTCACGGTAACAAGAGCCAGTCGGCACGTACCCGCGCGCTGTCCGAATTCAAGGATGGCACCTTGCAGGTATTGGTCGCAACGGACATCGCCGCGCGCGGCATCGACATCGATCAATTGCCGCATGTGGTCAACTATGACTTGCCGAATATTCCGGAAGATTACGTGCACCGCATTGGCCGCACCGGCCGCGCTGGCGCTACGGGCGAAGCGGTGTCGCTGGTGTGCGTGGATGAACATGAAATGCTGCGCGACATCGAGCGCCTGATCAAGCGCGAACTGCCGCGCGAAACGATCGCCGGGTTCGAGCCGGATCCCCTGGCACGTGCGCAGCCGATCCAGAAACGCAGTGGCGACATGCAGGGGCGCCGTGCACCGCAAGGACGCACAGTGGCCGTCAATACCCGTTCGGGCGCCGCGCCGCGCAGTGGCGGCGGTCCTGCCAAGACCTTCGGCGGTGGCGGTACTGCAGGCCGGCCGGCTGCGCCGCGCCGTTCAGGCGGTCGCGGCCGTTGAATCAAAACTGGCTGGCCGCGGGCGTACCGATGCCTGCAGCCAGCAACCGATGACGCTGACGATGTAGTCCTGCTCGGCGCTCGACAATTCCCTTCCACGGGGTATCTGGTGCCACTTTTCAAGGCAGCGACGACAACAGGTCGCGGTGCCGTGCTGCGCGACGAATACCGGATTGCCGCGAAACGGCGTTTGCCTGCCATCGTCGACTGGCTGCGCGGGCGCCAGTTGCGTGCGCACCAGCGCATGCGCTTGCACCAGTAGCGGTTCTACTCCATGTTGGCGAAGCTCGTTGCGTTCGGCGGCCGACAGCCGGAACTTGCGCCGGAATGGCGAGCGTCCCAGCGAATACACCACGGCTTGCGGGCTACGCAGCGCGGTCATGTTCCGGTTCCGATTCGGGCATTTGCTGCTCTCTTGATCACCACAAAAAAATCCCCGCCTGCATCAGCGATGACGCGACGGGGAATCGGTATGAGCAACAAGCCAGCCATTACTGGCCGCCGACGCTCAGACGCGGATACCTGATTATTTTGCCGGCACGATGACGGTGGTCGAACCCGAGTCACCCTTGGCGCCGGTGTCGCCGGTCGCGCCCATGCTGCCAGTCGAACCGGTCGAGCCGGTTGCGCCCATGCTGCCCGTGGAACCGGTCGAACCTGTCGAGCCGGTTGCACCGGTCGCGCCAGTTGCGCCTGCAGGGCCTGGTGTGGATGGACCTGGGACGACAACGGTTGTCGCTTTGTCAGCAGCCGGTGCAGTTGCAGCAGGCGGCACCACGACGGTTTCTTTTTTGTCGCAAGCGCTCAAGGCCAGGACGGAGAGCATTGCAGTTATCAGTAGCGAGTGTTTCATGGTGCTCCTTTCGAGAGATGAATAGACAGGAGAGTTTTGTTATCCCTGTGATGTACTGCGTGAAATCTTGAAGACATACATATTGCGTAGAAGCCAACAGACTTCGCCGACCGCACGAATCTTAGGACCAATCGTTGCCTGCAGCCATAGGACACAACCGTAAGATCGTGTAGGAATTGCGGCAAGTTGGGACCGCAGAGCACCGGAGACGGCCCGCATATCCATGCGCACGGTTTGCTCAGGACTCTCTAAAGGTACCAAGAGGCATCCGGTGCAAAGGGATCGACCCCGCCACACGACCTGGAAATTACCGTAGATAAAATAGAGTCGCACCGCGCGCTAACGGCAGTGCCAATTCATATGATCAACTTGCAGGAACTCATTTTGCAGGAAACCATTGCGGGCGCGATTGGATAGAGGTAACTTTGTTCGCGGGAGTCAGAAAAACGCAGGGGATCGGTTTTGTATTTCCAGATGACACAAGAAATTCGGCTCGTCTTGCTTGCCGTGATAGCAGTCCTGCTTTGCGTGCTGGTCATGGTCGCATGGCAAATCGTTCGGACGCGGTACTCCTCGCGTGGCATGCGCGAACGCCTGGATGCGCTGGAATCAGACAATCGGGCGTTACACGACATTGCCCGGGCCAACGACGCCAGCCCGATTCCCCAGGTCGTCGTCACTGCCTGCGATTCGCGGCAAAGAATCACCTATGCGAATGCTGCCTTTGCCCTGAGCACCGGCATTCCGGTTGCTGCACTGGTGGGCCGTAGTTACTGGGACTTGCTGGGCGCGACCTGCGCCCAGAAAGGCGCGCTGTGCATCCGTCGCCTGATCGAATCGCATGGCATCGGGCAGGCAGTGGTGATCAACCATCATCGTCACGGCGGTCCGGTCTGGCACAACGTCCATGTCGCACCGCTGCCGGCGACGGATCCAGCAGCGCCCGGCGACGAGGCGCTCTGCGTGCTGGTTCATTACGATATTTCGGAGACCCGGCGCTATCAGGCAGAGCTGGAGCGCGATGCCAGTCACGATGCCCTGACCGGCCTTGCCAATCGCAGCCTGTTGCGGCGCCGCTTGCGTGAAGCCATGGCAAATGCCGACATCAGCAATCGGCAGATCTGGGTGGTGTTTCTCGACCTGGACCGGTTCAAGGCGATCAACGACAGCCTCGGCCACAAGGCCGGTGACAGTCTGCTGCAGATCCTGGCGCAACGGCTCGGCCAGATCGTGCGCGATACCGATACGGTGGCGCGCTTGGGCGGTGACGAATTCGTGATCGTCATGCGGGAGACCGAACAGGACACCATTTCGACCACCGCCGTGAGCCGCATCCTGGAAGCGGTCGCCGAACCGATGGCGGTCGAGGGTCACCAGCTGGTGCTCACCTGCAGTGTCGGCATCGCGGTGTATCCGACCCACGCCCAGGACCCGGAGCAACTGGTGGAATATGCCGATGTGGCGATGTATAGCGCCAAGCAGTCTGGCCGAAACAATTTTCAGTTCTACGATGCGGCGTTGAACGAACGCGCGCTGGCGCGCCTGATGCTCGAGTCGGCGCTGCGCATCGCGGTCGAGCGCAATGAATTCCGCCTGCACTACCAGCCCCAGGTCGACCTGAAAAATGGCTGCATCGTCGGCATGGAGGCATTGATTCACTGGCGTCACCCGACGCTGGGCATTGTCCCCCCGACAGAATTCATCGGCTTGGCTGAAGAGAGTGGCCTGATCGTGCAGATCGGCGAGTGGGTCCTGCGTGAAGCCTGTCGTCAGAACAAGGCTTGGCAAACCGCAGGATTGGGCCTGCTGCGCGTAGCCGTCAATCTGTCGCCACGCCAGTTCGCGCATCCGGACCTGGTGCGCTCGATCGACAGTATCCTGGCCGAATCCGGCCTGGCGCCACGGTATCTGGAGATCGAACTGACCGAAAACCTGATCATGATGGAAATCACCCGCGCGGTCGATATCCTCATGCAACTCAAGGCCAACGGGATTCAACTGTCGATCGATGATTTCGGCACCGGTTACTCGAGCCTGTCGTACCTGAAGCAGTTTCCGATCGACGTACTGAAAATCGACCGCACGTTCGTCAAGGACATCGGCACCGATCCCGATGACGAAGCGATCGTCAAGTCGATCATCGCGCTAGCGCACAGCCTGAAGCTGCACGTGATCGCAGAGGGGGTGGAGACTGCCGAGCAACTGGCGTTTCTGGCGCAGCACGACTGCGATGAATTCCAGGGATTTTATTTCAGCCGGCCGCTTGCCCCGGAAGTTTTTACGCGACTCTTGCAGGAGCAGGTGTCGCAGCGCAGCGCGGCTGAAACCTTGCACTGATTACCGCTGCTGTCAGGGCGAGGCCCGGTGCGACGAATTCTTCAGGTGCGGACAGCGGGCAGTTTCGCCAGCACTTCTTCCAGGTCTGCCACCCGGTAAGGTTTTGGCAAGAACACCGCATCCAGATTCTGCGCATTCGCCATTGCCCGTCCGTAGCCGGAAGTGATGATCACGCGCGTTGGCCGGTGATGCTGCAGTACGTGTCGCGCCAGTTCGGCGCCGGACATTTTCGGCAATGTCAGGTCGGTAAACAGAACGTCGAATGCGCCCGCCTCGATCTGGCGCAAGGCCAGTTCGGCGTCGGGCACGCTGACGACCCGGTGGCCTAGGAATTGCAGCATCTCCGTGGTCGACGAGCGCAAGTCCTGATTGTCTTCCACCATCAGGATCGACATCGCCTGCGCGTTGTGCTGCAGCCCGTGCTGGTCGCCGTTCCCTTCATGGTCGCTGCCTTGCATGCCTGGCGGGTTTTCAGGCACTGCCAGCGGCGCGGGCGCCATGGCAGGTGAAGGTTCGGCGCCCGGCTGTACGATCGGTGCATCCACCATCGAGCCATCGCTGCGACTGACCGAAAACAGCTGTGCCGTAGCAAAATTGCTGACCTGCGCGATCGATGCTTCGATACCGCAGAGCGCCAGAGCATGGGTGGCGATCGCCACCAGGTTGCCCGCCGCATCGACGATCGGGCCATGACAGACATGCCACATGCCGGTGCCCGCTGCTGGCCTGGATGCATTCGATGTCGCAACGCCGGCCGCGTCGGATGTGGGCTCGGCAACCGTCGCCTCGCGTGCGGACAATAACAGCGTCAAGGGTTCGCG
>JAYUWF010000424.1:0-9122 GCA_043753685.1 Herminiimonas sp. | reverse complement strand
GATTGGAGGCCACCGTGCCAGCACTGTTATCAAACGTCGATCCCGACGGCTTGCTTGAATACTCCGTGGTCTACACCGACCGCGCCATCAACCACATGTCGCAATCATTCCAGGGCGTCATGCGTGATATTTCCGCGATGTTGAAGGAGGTCTATCACGCGCACTCGGCCATCGTGGTGCCCGGCAGCGGCACCTTCGGCATGGAAGCCGTCGCGCGCCAGTTCGCCACCCAGCGCGATTGCCTGGTGATCCGCAATGGCTGGTTCAGCTATCGCTGGACACAGATTTTCGAGATGGGCAACATTCCATCGAGCGCCCAGGTGATCAAGGCAAAGCGCATCGAAGACAAGCACCAGGCGCCCTTCGCACCGTCACCGGTGAAGGAAGTCGTCGCCGCAGTCCGCGCCAGCAAGCCGGCGGTGGTGTTCGCGCCGCACGTCGAGACCTCGTCCGGCATCATCCTGCCCGACGCGTATCTGCGCGAAGTGGCCGATGCGGTGCATGCCGGCGGCGGCCTGTTCGTGCTGGACTGCATCGCCTCCGGCACGATCTGGGTCGACATGGAAGCCACCGGCGTCGATGTCCTGATCAGCGCGCCGCAAAAAGGCTGGAGCGGTTCCCCCTGCTGCGCTTTCGTGATGCTCAGCGCCCGGGCGCGCGACAAGATCGACTCCACCGTCAGCAGCAGCTTCGCCTGCGACTTGCGCAAGTGGCTGGAAATCATGGAGATCTATGAAAAAGGCGGTTTCGGTTATCACGCGACGCTCCCCACCGACGCCCTGAAAGTCACCCGCGACGTCATGCGCGAAACGCAAGCCTATGGATTCGACAAGGTACGTGCCGAGCAGCAGGAACTGGGCGACAAGGTGCGTGCGCTACTGGTCAAAAGAGGATTCAACAGCGTCGCCGCGCCCGGCTTTCAATCGCCGGGCGTGGTGGTCAGCTACACCGACGACGACGCCATGAAATCCGCCAAGAAGCTGGCCGAAGTTGGCCTGCAGGTGGGTGCGGGGGTGCCACTGCAATGCGACGAGCCGGCCGACTTCAAGAGCTTCAGGATCGGTTTGTTCGGGCTGGACAAGCTGCACAATATTGAGCGGACGGTGGCGACGTTGGAGCAGGCGTTGGACCGGATCGGATAAGCGATACGACCGGCCGATTCGACGCATTTCTGATCTGGATAATTCGGAGTAGGAAGCCTGCATCGATCAAGGATGACAGTTCTTGCATGCGGGTGAAATTGATCTGCAGATAAAGTTACAGGAAATGTCCATGACGGATCCCGCCATCGCCACCACCTTGATTCGGCTGCTCGACGCCAATGCCGGTTTTGCCTTGGGTGGACGCGGCACGACGAACCACTGTCCGATGGCCCTGTGCGCGCTGGCAGCCATGGGTGCATCGTCCGAACGGCTTCAGGCGTTCTTCGATCAATGGCAGCGTCTTTACAGCGTCGCCGCGCCGATCGAGCGCATCGAAGTCACCTCAGCCTCGTGGCCGGGTTTGCTCGGCAGCGCAGCCGCATTCCCCAGTCTGCGTGATTTTTTTAGCCAACGGATCGTGCGCAGCAGTGCAGACGCGGTACTGGCGGAGGTACTGACGAAAATCCCGTTTGCACCGGCAACGGGTGCCTTTCATGCAGTCATCCGATTGGCCTATGGGCTGGAGGCTCACCATCCTGGCGAAATTGCTTCCGGACTGGCGGCACTGGTTAGCGAGAACCTGTCGATCGGTCCGCAGGCAGTTCAACGTGAACCAGCAACGTCTGTCGAAAGCGGTCTGGAGCGGATCTCGACCAAATTCCAAGGCAAGGTCTTTCCCAAGCGCTCGTTCATTACAGCGCAGTTGCGCGAGGTCGCCTCGGATCAGGACTTTCAAAGCGCGCTGCAAGGCGCGCCGGTAGCGCAGGAATTATTCGATTCACTTGCGCAGGTGGCAATCGCCCTTTACTGGCAGAAGCCTGACTTCACCACGCTGCACATGGTGACCGGTATGGATGCGGTGCGCCGCGTGGCAGAACGCTTGCCGTCGGCGATGCGCGACGCGCTGCGGCGCGACACATGGAGTGCCTTTTGCGCCACCTACGTTGCGATCGGCACGCCAGCAATCGACCCGGCACGATCGGCCGTGGCAAGCTTGACGACCGAGCAGCCCTCGCTTCCAGCATGGGAAACGTTGCTGGCACGAGCCATCGACTCGGACGATGACCATGTCATAAAAATGACTTACACCTGCTGGCGTGCCAATAGCGATGCGCAGGGGATCGTGTACCGGGCTGCGGCGACCCGGCTGCTTGGTCACGACGCTGTCGGATAAATCGCTGGTCGAAGCATGCCGCGATTAGCTCGGCCGAAGCTGAATGAGGCGCAGTCACTGCAACGGATTGGCCGCAATCCAGTCATCGAGGATGGCAGCACTGCCTGCTGGCAAATGCAGCCCAAGTTTGGAGCGCCGCCACAAGATGTCGGCGGCGCTACGTGCCCATTCGTGGCGCATCAAATAGATGACTTCGGCTGCAAACAGCCCGGGTGCGATTTCAGCGCCCATGTCGGCCAAGGTCGAACGTCCCTCCAGGAGGCGATCGATCCGCGTGCCATATGCCCTTGCATAACGCGCCACGAGCGCAGCCGGCAACCAGCTGTAGCGGGTTTGCAAGGCCTGCACAAATTGGGCGAATTCCAGCACGCTGCGGTTGCTCGGTTGCGGGCCGTACAGATCGCCGCCCGGCAGGCAGGCCGTCGCCGTCCACGCCTTGGCCGGATGAGCCAGGTGGGCGGCGACCAGGTCGACCGCTTCTTCCGCCAGTTTTCTGAATGTCGTGATCTTGCCGCCGAAAACCGACAGCATCGGCGCCCGCCCGGTATCGAATTCGAGCTGATAATCGCGCGTGACCGATGAGGCATCGACCGATGCATCGGCCGAGCCTTCCTGCAGCAATGGGCGCACGCCCGAATACGACCAGACCACATCGTCCGGGGTGATCGACTTCTCGAAATAGTGGTTCGACAGCGCGCACAGATACGCGATCTCCGCGTCGTCGATGACCACCCGGTCGGTGCTGCCGCCGTACTCGATGTCGGTGGTGCCGATCAGCGTGAAGTCGTTTTCATAGGGAATCGCAAAGATGATGCGACCGTCCGGATGCTGGAAAATATAAGCATCGGGATGGTCGAACAGCTTTTTGACCACGATGTGGCTGCCCTTGACCAGCCGCACGGATTTCTCCGAGGGCTGCGCGGCAGCGGTGTCGAGAAAGCGCGACGCCCACGGTCCGGTGGCGTTGACCACGCAGCGCGCCCGGACGTGGGTCACGCTTCCGTTCGCACCGGCCAGTTGCGCCTGCCAGTGATCGTCATGCCGCTGCATGGATGTGCATTCGGTGCGGGTCAGGACGGTCGCGCCTTTTTCCGCGGCATCCAGGGCGTTCAAGACCACCAGGCGCGCATCGTCGACCCAGCCGTCGGAATAGACGAAACCGCGTACGAAGGATTTTTTAAGGGGCCTGCCGGCGGCATGCCGGCGCAGGTCGATACCGGATGAACCCGGCAACAGTTCGCGCCTGGCCAGGTGATCGTACAAGAACAGCCCGGCGCGGATCATCCAGGCCGGGCGCTGGCCTTTGTCGTGCGGCATGACAAAGCGCAGCGGCCACATGATGTGGGGCGCCGCGCGCAGCAGTACTTCGCGCTCGGCGAGCGCCTTGCGCACCAGGCCGAATTCATAATGTTCCAGGTAGCGCAGGCCACCGTGGATCAGCTTGGTCGATGATGAAGAGGTATGCGCCGCCAGGTCGTCCTTGTCGCACAGGAGCACCGACAGGCCGCGCCCGGCCGCGTCGCGCGCGATGCCTGCGCCGTTGATGCCGCCGCCCACCACCAGCATGTCGCACGTGATCTCGGACGGTGCGGCGGGTGGCGCCGTATTCGACCCCATCGGCTCGGGCATCCTAGAGCACCCGCTTGCGAATCTGCGTGACCGCGATTTCGGTGACGATCACGATGGCAAAAATCGCCACCAGCACGGTCGCCACGCGCGGCCACTGGAACAGGTTCAGGGCCGTGTCGAGCACCATGCCGACGCCGCCGGCACCGACGATGCCCAGCACCGCCGACTCGCGTACGTTGATGTCCCAGCGCAGCAAGCCGATCGACAGGAACGAAGGTTTCAATTGCGGCCAGTAGCCGTACCAGATCTGCGCCATCTTGCTGGCCCCGGCCGCCTGCAACGCTTCGATCGGACCGGGCGGCATTTGCTCGATGGTTTCACCGGCCATCTTGCCAACGAAGCCGATCGAGCGAAAGGCGATCGCCAGCGTGCCGGCCACCGCACCGGGTCCGAAGATCGCCACGAACAGCAAGGCCCAGACCAGCGAGTTGACGGAACGGCTGGCCACCAGCACCACGCGCGCGAACAGATTCAAGGCCTTGTTCCGGGTCAGGTTCGACGCCACCAGAATGCCGAAAGGTATGGCCAGTACGATCGACAGCAGCGTACCCAGGGTCGCGATGTGCAGCGTCTCGATCAGTGCGGCCCGGACGTCGCTGCCGAAATAGGCCCAGTCCACCGGCCACATGCGGCCCAGCATGTCGCCCATCTGCTGGGGCGCATCGTAGAGAAACTCGGGAATCACTTCGATAAAGCGCAGCGATTGCACGATCGCCACCACGATCACCAGCCACACCGCGAAGCGCAATATCCTTTCGACCGCACCATGGCGCTGCCAGGTGCGGGCGATCGCCGGTGCAGTCACCGGTAGTGCGTGCGCGGGCGCGAGCTCAGACATGGAACACCTTCTTGACCGCGTTGGCGAGCAATTCACCGACCACGATGATGGCGATGATGGTCAACAGGATCGTCAGGACGAATCCGTATTCGAAGCGCTGGAAGGCCGAGAACAAGACGCCACCGACACCGCCGGCGCCGACGATGCCGACCATGGTCGAATTGCGCAGGTTGGAGTCGAGCTGGTATGTAGAAAAACCGACGAATCGCGGCAGCACCTGCGGCAGTACGCCGAACAGGATCACGTTCATGAACGAGGCGCCGGTGGCACGCACCGCCTCGACCTGCTTGATCGAGATTTCCTCGATCGCTTCGGCGAACAGCTTGCCGATGAAGCCGATCGACGCCACCACCAGCGCCAGGATGCCGGCCAGGGCGCCGAAGCCGACGGCTTTCACGAACAGGATCGCCACGATCACCGGGTGCAAGGAACGACACACAGAGACGAGTGCACGCGCCGGCCAGGAGATCCAGGCCGGCATCAGATTGCGTGCGCCCATCAAGCCGATCGGCAGGCTCAGCACGATGCCGAGCGCCGACGCCAGCACGGCGATCTGCAGCGTCTCGGCAATCCCCGTCCACAGGATGTCGTTCTTGCTGAAGTCGAGCGGGAACATGCGGCTGATGAACGTGCCACCCTTGCCGATGCCGTTGACGAAGCGCTCCCCGGAAAAGCCGAGCTGGGTCGCCGCGTACAGCGCATACCCCAGCACCAGCCAGGTGATGACGCGCGAGACCGTGCTCCCACGGAATGCCTGGCTGACTTGTGGTGAACCCGCAGCGGCGCTCACGACAGCCAATCCTCGCCGCCATAAATTTGTTTCAGGCTGGCGTCGTCGAGTCCGGCCGCAATGCCGTCGTAGACCACGTTCCCGCCCGACATGCCGATGATGCGGTCGGCATAGCGTTTAGCCAATTCGACGTCGTGGATGTTGACGATCACCGGAATCCCCTGCGCCCTGCCCTGTTCCTTCAACAGCGACATGATCTCGAACGAGGTCTTCGGGTCGAGCGAGGACGTCGGTTCGTCGGCCAGCAGCAATTGCGGTCGCTGCATCAGGGCGCGTGCGATACCCACCCGCTGGCGTTGACCGCCGGACAAGGCATCCGCGCGCTGATTGGCAAAGGCGCCCAGACCGACCGTGTCGAGCAGGCTGAAGGCGTGATCGACTTCGGCCTTGGGGAATTTGCGGCGCCAGGCGTTCCATGCGTTGGTGTACCCGAGCCGCCCGCAGAGCAGGTTTTCCATCACGGTCAGGCGTTCGACCAGGTTGTATTCCTGGAACACCATGCCGATCTGGCGCCGGCTCTCGCGCAGGGCGCGACCGTGCAGTTGCGCCAGATTGGTCCGCTGGCCGCCGCTTGTGAACCAGATCGCGCCCGAGGTCGGATCGACCAGGCGGTTGATGCAGCGGATCAGGGTCGATTTGCCGGTGCCGGAAGGGCCGATCACCGCCACCAGCCCATTGCCGTCGATACTGAGGTTGATTCCCTTGAGGACCGGCTGGCCGGCCTTGTATTGCTTGACCAGGTCCTGGATTTCCAGTGCATGCGGCATGGGGGAGGCCTTACTTCTTGGTGGCCGCTTGCTGCTTTTCGTAGGCGGCACGGCTGAAGGTTTCGCCGGCAGTGTGGGCGACGCTACGGATCAGCTCGAAATCCTTCAGATAATTGATCGGATAAAAACGATCGGCGCCGGCGAAGGCTTTTTTCAACTCGTCCGTAAAACGGTAGTCGTAAAAACACTTCAGCATCTGGTCGCGGAATTTCGGCTCCAGATCATGCGCGTAGGCGAAATCCTGGGTCGGGAATTTTTCGCTGCGATAGATGGTTCGGAAATCATCGGCCTTGATCACGCCGCGGTCGATCATGCGCTCGAAAACGTCGGAGGCGACTGCTGCCGCATCGTAGTCGCCCGAATTGACGCCCAGGATCGATTGATCGTGTTTGCCTGAAAAAATGACCTTGTAATCCTTGTCCGGCGTAATTCCCTGTTTCGGGAACAGGGCGACCGGCGCCATGTGGCCGGAGTTCGAGGATGGCGCGGTATGGGCGACTTTCTTGCCCTTCAAATCGGTCATGGTCTGGATCGAACTGCCCTTCTTGACGATCACGATCAGCGAATAGCCCTGATAGCCCTTGGCGTCACCAATGACGGCAAACGGTACGGCGCCGGCGATATTGACCGCAAAATTCGTCGGGCCGGGAGAAAAGCCGCCGACATGCAGGCGGCCGGAGCGCATCGCTTCGATTTCGGCAGCATTCGATTGCACCTGGAAGAACATGACTTTCTTGCTGGTGCACTGTGCCAGGTACTCGGTGAAGGGCTTGAAGATCTTGTCATAGACGGCCGGATCTTCGACGGGCGTGAAGGTAAATACCAGGGTGCTCGGAATCTTCAGCTTTTTAGGATCGGTCGGTGTGTCGGCCGTCAGGTTCTTGTCGGCGTCGCAGTATTGCGGATCCATGTCGCCGCGGTGCGGACAGGTATCCTGGGCAAATGCGAGGGCCGGCAGTGCCAGGGCAAATGCGCCCAGGAGCTTGATCGTGTTCTTCAGCATGGGTGTCTCCTTCGTAGTGTGTTCTTGTACTGACGCTGCGTAAAATGGCTGCCGAAGTGTAGGATATCAGACCATGTTTGACCAGTAGCAATCCAGGCGGCCGCGAATCATGCTTCGTCGTTCCCGCAAAAATTCTTCATTCTCCCAGGCACTTTTTCAGTCCGTGTCGGTCTGTGCAGTGTCGGGGCCGCTCAATGCACCCGGCTCAGTCTGCGCCGGATGCGGTGTACCGCCGGCGGCACTGATTTCTTGGCACGCTTCGGGGAAACCGCATGGACGCTTTACTGCAATCGGATGCCGCATCGGTCACAGCACCGTCTTCCAACGCCGCACCGCCGCCCGCATTGCAAGCCGACCTGCCATGCGAAGCCGCCGACATCCTCGGCGGCTTGTACGGCGACGGCATCATCGGCTGCAAGAACGGTTTGGATCGCGCATGGGTCGCGCGCTTGCGCGAAGACATCGACGTACTGTTCGACGAAGCGCGGCGCCAGCCGCAGGGCGCCTTGAACCGCGGGCCGAACCGGTTTTATGTGGAGGTGCATCCCGAGCGCATCCGTGGTTTCGTCGATCTGGCGACGCATCCATGGATCGTGGCCGTGTGCGAAGCGGTGCTGGGGCCGCAATACCGGATCGTCGAAGTCGGCTTCGACGTGCCCGGCCCGGGTGCGGAGCTGCAGCCGTGGCATCGGGATTTCATGATGCCGGAGGCGACAGCCATGGACCGGCGTCTGAATTCGCTGGCATTCAACCTGACCACCATCGACGTCACCAACGAAATGGGCCCGTTCGAGATCGCGCCCGGTACGCAGTGGGACGACTTGTCGGCGTGCGACGACCCCAGCGGCATGTTCCCGCCGCCGGCCTGGCACGGACGCTACGAAGCGCGGGCGCAGCGCAAGCTGGCCAAGGTGGGCGACATTTCGGCGCGTTCGGCGCTGACGATCCATCGCGGCACCGCCAACCGGTCGAACCTTTCGCGTCCAGTGTTCGTGCTGGGTGTCGATGCGCCGGATGCGCGCAACGCCGAACGGCACGATCTGCAAGTCACCCAGGGTTACTGGAACAGCCTGCCGGAGCGGGTGCGCGACCATCTCACCTGCCGCATCGTCGATTCTCTCGAGCCGATCGTGCAGGCGCATACGATTGCCGGGCTGACCGGAGCTGCGATGGGCGGCAGCTGACAGCGCCCCGACAACGCTTGCAGGCTCGATGCATTGATGCCGTACGGCGATCTTGGTGATCGAAATGGGTTCTTAGTCGTCAACAGGCGCAGCGTCGATCAGATACACCAGATCGTAATGCTGCTTGGCCGATCCGGTGGGCTCCCGTACCGCAATGAGCACGATTCCCGGCAACGGCGAAATGGTGTGATCGATCAGGGCGCTGATGTCGTGCCGGGTCGGGCCCACCAGGTAGGCCAGGATGTCGTAGCGTCCCAGGGTCAGTGCGACGAACTTGCAGGCATCGAGTTGCGCCAGGCTCTGGGCGACGTCGCGTGCATGCACCGGCAAGGTCTTGATGCAGACCACCACCGTGGCACCCATGCCGCTGGCGTGAATGTCGCTCACCAGGCCGAGGCGCATGGCTTTGCCCTGCACCAGTTTTTTCAGGCGCTGGCGCACCATGCCTTCGGAAATGTCGAGGGCGCGTCCGACTTCCCGGTTGCTCATGCGTCCATCCCGCCGCAACAGGTCGAGGATGGCATTGTCGACGCCGTCCAGAATCATGCCGGCCCCAGGGTCGAATCCAGATTGGCGAATTCGCTCTCGTACTTCA
>JAYUWF010000423.1:0-2995 GCA_043753685.1 Herminiimonas sp. | reverse complement strand
CAGCAACCGGCCAGTGACCCGATCGTATCTCGCGGTGCGGGACATCGGGGCCGTGGTCGACCATATTCGCAAACGGCACAACATCGCCAAGGTCACGCTGATCGGCTGGTCGTGGGGCGCCACCACTGCCGGTTTTTACACATCTCTGAATTCCGAAAAGGTGAGGAAGCTGGTCCTGTACGCGCCGGCGTATGCGTATGCGCAGCACACCAACCTCGGTGCCGGCAGCGGCTCGCAGGACAAGCGCAAGCCGAACGAATTCAATTACGCGCTGGGCGCCTACCGCCTCGGCACGAAGGCCGGCAACGATGGCCGCTGGGATGGCGAAATACCGGTCGCGGATAAAAACAGTTATCGCGAAGAAGGCGTGCGTGATGCCTTCGCACTCGAAGCATTGAAGACCGATCCGACCACCGAATCGCGCACACCGCCAAGCCTGCGCGCACCGAATGGCGTCATGGAAGACAGCTTCATGCAGGCGACCGGTCGGCGGATCTGGAACGCTTCGTCGATCTATGTGCCGACGCTGGTCATCGCCGGCGAATTCGATACCTGGTCGTATCCCGAAGACCGGGAGACGCTGATGCGCGACCTGACCAATGCACCGGTCAAGAAAAGCGTCGTGATCAAGAACGCGACGCACTTCGTACTCTTCGAAAAGCCCCGCTTCGAATTCTTCGAGGCGATTCTGGATTTCGTCAAAACGCCCTGAAGCGATTCAGCGGCATCAAGAAAACCATAATTTTTAAAAAGAAATTACAATCCCCAGGCGTTCTGGCTTCTCCGATCGCCTGGGCCCGTCAAATTCCGGCCTGCTCACTCAGGAAAAAAATTATATGGAACCATTCTCCCGCCTGATCATTGGCGCCTGCGCAGCCTGCTCTTTGCTACCGGCCGCGGTCCATGCACAGGCCGTCAACCCGGTCGAACAGGTCGATACCCTCGAAGCGCTGGCCGGCAAGCAGCCGACGTTTCGCAGGGCACAGGCAAAGGGTCTTTGCGCCAGCGGTTATTTCACGGGCGAGGCCGAGGGTCGGGCGCTGTCGAAAGCGTCAGTCTTTAGCGGCCAGAAAATCCCGGTGGTAGCGCGCTTCTCGGTCGGTGGCGGCAATCCGAAGTCCAGCGACAAGAGCAAGTCGGCGCGCGGACTGGCGCTGCAGTTCATCCTGCCCAATGACGAGCAATGGATGACCGCAAATATCTCGGCGCCGATCTACTTCGTCGCCAAGGCACAGGATTTCACGACGTTCCTGCAGGCGCGCCTTCCCGATCCTGCCACCGGCAAGCCTGATCCGGCAAAGATCAAGGCCTACAGTGACGCCCATCCGGAGACGACCCTGCAGGCAGCCTACTTTGCCAGTGCGCCGGTTCCGGCCAGCTACGGCACGGTCACCTATTTCGGCGTGAATGCTTTCGAACTCGTCAACGACAAGGGCGCCAGTCAATTCGTGCGCTGGCATTTCGCTCCGGCGGAAGCCAATGTCGGCCTGACCGACGAACAGCTCAAGGCCTTCCCCGATAATTTCCTGAACGACGAATTGCGTACCCGCGTGGCAGCGGCGCCGGTGGCGTTTAACTTCAAGCTCCAGCTGGCGGAAAAGGAAGATCAACTGATCGATCCGACCAAGATCTGGCCGGCCACGCGCAAGGTCGTCAGCGCCGGCAAGCTGGTGATCGACAAGGTCGAGGCCGACACCGGCGGCGCCTGCGACAAGATCACCTTCAACCCGCTGAACCTGCCAGCCGGCATGAAACCATCGGCCGATCCGGTACTGAATGCACGCCCTGCAGCCTATGGGGTTTCGCTCGGCCGCCGTTTGGCAGAATCGCCGAAATAAGTCAGCTGGACGGGCTGGATCGTTCAGCCTGCCCCGGCGGATTCGATAGTGGCAGCCAGCCTGTCATTTGACGCCCTGGGTCTTTTTCGCGGCGTCGAGCAGATCGAGGCGAACCCAGTCCTTGGCTTTCGGCGGGTTGGCCATCTTGCCGATGCCGAACTTGACCATGTAATCGGTCGTCAGCTGGACATGCTCGACCGTGATGTCGTAGGTCAGGCTGGCATTGTCCATCGCCTCGCGGTACTCGACGCTGCTGACCTGGTTCTTGAACATCGATTCGCGGACATATTTTTCGGCGAAGGCAGGATTGTCGAGGAAGTATTTGGTCGCCTCCACAAAACATGCCATGAAGCGGCGCGCGACATCCTTGCGCTCGGTGTACATTTTTTCTGTCATCACCAGGGCCCGGGTCGGTTCGCCCAATTCGGTGTCGTACGGGCGCAGGATTTCAACGCCGAATTTCTTGTTGATGGCCTGCGTCGAATAGGGCTCCGACTGACTCATCGCGTCGATCTCCTTGAGCAGCAGCGCCTGGTTCAGATCGGGGTACACCAGATAGACGATCAGCACATCCTTACCTGGTTTGTCCGACCAGGTCAGATTGAATTTCGATAGTTCCGCGAACAGCAGGATCTCCTGGGGACCGCCGCGCGTCACGCCGACTTTTTTTCCCTTCAAACCAGCAATACCGGCAATATTGAGGTCCGAGCGGCCGACAATGCGAACGCCACCCTTGGCAAAGCCGGCCACGACAACGACCGGCACACCGGATGCACGGCCGGAGATGGCTGCTTCCATCGCGCTGGCCGAGACATCGATCTCGCCGACGATCATGGCCGGGACGATGTCGAGACCCTTGGCGAAGCTGCGCTCCTCGATCTTGAGGTTGTACTTCGGCGCGATTTCCTTCATGTAGGCGACGGCACCGTAATGGGCGAAACGCAAATTGCCGAGATGGACAGTGTCGACCGCACGAACCGCGGTCGATACCGTCAGCGCCACGAGTGCCGTCAGAATGACGAAGGTATTCTTCAAATGCATTGCTGTCTCCGATGATATGAATGCTGAATGTAATGGCAACCGGATCATTTTCCTGCGATCTGCAGGAACGTCTGGCCGTCCACCTCGCATTGCCTCCGGTGGGAAAGCGCGGGGGT
>JAYUWF010000422.1:0-27232 GCA_043753685.1 Herminiimonas sp. | reverse complement strand
CCCGATTCGCAGACCGGGCCGACCACATCGTAGGTTGCTGCTGCACTGGTGCGTGGGGTGACTGGTTCGACGCCATGCCAGGCCTGGTACATGGCCGGGCGCATCAGGTCATTCATGGCAGCATCGACCACGGCAAAATTCTTCGCTTCGCCTTGCTTCAGATATTGCACCTCGGTCAGCAGCAGGCCGGCATTACCGACGATCGAGCGACCCGGCTCGAACATTACCTTGATCGGCACACCACCATGTTTCAAGGCCCGCCAGGAATCGATCTTGGCGAACAGTTTTTCAAGATAGGACGCCACGGCAACCGGTTTGTCGCCGTCATAGTTGATGCCGATGCCACCACCGATGTCCAGGTGGTGAATGGCAATGCCGTCGGCAGCCAGGTCGTCGATCAGCTCGATCAGCTTGTCGACGGCTTCCAGCAATGGTGCATCGTCGAGCAATTGCGAGCCGATGTGGCAATCGATTCCGGTGACATCGATGTTGGGCAAGCCGGCGCCGATGCGGTAGGTCGCCAGTGCGTCTTCAAATGCGACGCCGAACTTGTTCTCTTTCAAACCGGTGGAAATATAGGGATGGGTCTTGGCGTCCACGTTCGGATTGACTCGCAGCGACACCCGTGCTCGCTTGCCCATGTCGGCCGCGATGGCATTGAGGCGATGCAGCTCTGGAATGGATTCGACGTTGAAGCACAGTATGTCGTGCGATAGTGCCAATCGCATTTCATCGCGGGACTTCCCGACACCGGAAAAAATGATCTTGTCGGCTGTACCACCCGCGGCCAGCACACGAAGCAACTCACCGCCCGAGACGATATCGAAACCGGATCCGCATTGCTGCAGCAGCTGCAGGATCGCCAGATTGGAATTCGATTTCACCGAAAAGCAGATCAGTGCATCGTCGGCATGTTCGACGTGCGCCTTGCAGGCATTGGCGTAGGCAAAAAAGTTTTCCATGACGGCGGCCTTGGAATACACATAGGTCGGCGTACCGAATTGCTCGGCGATCTGCGTCAGCGGAACGGACTCCGCGCACAGGACATTGTTCTGATAATTAAAAGGTGACATGGAGAGAAAATATCAGCGTGGCGAAGGCGTTACGGTGGTGGCAGCACCATCGGTCGTTGGTGCGCTCGGCATGGTCGGTTGCGCTGGCGGCGGCGCTGTCGGTGCAGTTACCGTGACCGGCTGCTTGACCGGCATGAACAGGGGACCCTTCTGGCCGCAACCGGCCAGTCCGAGCGTGGCCACGGCGACACTGCAAATAAGAGGGGATCGAAACGAAGGGAACATGGACTTCACGATTAGAATCACGGTTTGAATCAAGTCGATGGAGTTTAACATGACCGAATCTGAATTCCTGGGCCTGGCCGATACCACTTTGTCGACCATTGAAGCGGCGCTCGAGGACATCACCCAGAGCACCGACATCGACATCGAATGCAGCCGCAACGGCAATGTCCTCGAGATCGAATTCATCGACAATGGCTCGAAAATCATCATCAACAGCCAGGCGCCGATGCAGGAAATGTGGGTTGCCGCGAAGTCTGGCGGTTTTCATTACAAGCGGGTGGACAGCCAGTGGGTCAATACGCGCGACGGTTCCGAGCTGTTCGCCGCGCTCTCGCGCATGCTCAGCGAGCAGGGCAACGCGCCGTTGATCGTGAAGTCGCGATGAGACTGGCGTGAAACCAGTTTGAAACCAGCTTGAAAGAAGCTTCACGCTTGCATGCACCGGGCGCCGAGGCACCCAGCCGATTGATCAGAACAGTTCGTTCTTGACTTCGTCCTTGGTCTTTTCTTCCTCGGTCGGCGCGCGGTCACCCAGGCCCAGGCTGCGTACGCCGGCGGTCGGCGGATTTTCCGCATAATAATAGTCGCCACCGATCTGGATCAGGCCGTCCGGTACCGCCCGCTCGACCATCGGTACATCCTTCAAGACCTTTTGCATGTAGCCCATCCAGATCGGCAGGGCCAGGCCGCCGCCGGTCTCGCGATTGCCCAGGTTTTTCGGCTGGTCGTAGCCGATCCAGGCGATCCCGACCAGCTTCGGCTGATAACCGGCGAACCAGGCGTCGAGCGAATCGTTAGTCGTGCCCGTCTTGCCGGCCAGGTCGGTTCGCTTCAGGGCCATCGCCTTGGCGGCAGTACCGTACTTGACCACATCCTTCAACATGCTGTCGATCATGAAGGCATTGCGCTCGTCGATCACACGGTTGGCCGGCTCGCCCGCCTTTTCGGGCCTGACTTGCGACAGCACCCGGCCGTCGGCGTCGATGATCTTGGCGATCAGGTAGGGATTGACCTTGTAGCCACCGTTGGCAAACACCGAATAAGCGCCGGCCATCTGCAGCGGCGTCACCGCGCCGGCGCCCAGCGCCAGCGTCAGGTAAGCCGGATTGCGTTCGGCATCGAAGCCGAACCGCGTGGCGTATTCCTGGCCGTACTTGGCGCCGATCTTTTGCAGGATACGGATCGAAATCATGTTCTTCGACTTGGTCAGACCCTTGCGCATGGTCATCGGGCCGTCGTACTTGTTTTCATAGTTCTTCGGCTCCCACGCCTGGCCGCCGGTCTGGCCGGCATCGAAGCTGATCGGCGCATCGTTGATGATGGTCGATGGCGACAAGCCTTTTTCCAGAGATGCAGAATAGATGAAGGGCTTGAACGACGAACCCGGCTGGCGCCAGGCCTGGGTCAAGTGGTTGAACTTGTTCAAGTTGTAATCGAAACCACCGATCAGGGCGCGGATGGCGCCGTCATCGGTGTTGGCGGCGACGAAGGCCGATTGGACTTCCGGGATCTGGGTGATGCTCCAGATCCGTCCTTCCTGGATGACGCGGATGATTGCACCGCGCTTGACGCGGCGGGTCGGCGGCGCCTTGTCGCTCAACAGGTTGGCAGCGAAGGTCAGGCCGGCGCCGGTGATGTTGATTTCTTCGCCGGAGGACAGCACCGCCCGCACGCTCTTCGGCGAAGCTTCGACCACGACGGCGGCGACGATGTCGTCGCTGTCGGCATGGTCGGCCAGCTCCACCTCGATGGCGTCGTCGGCTTCATCCTTGGCGCGCGGAATGTCCATGTAACCTTCCGGGCCACGGTAACCGTGCCGCTTTTCATAGTCCATCACGCCGCGGCGCAGTGCCAGGTAGGCCGCATCCTGGTCCGGCTTGGTGATGGTGGTGAAGACGCTCAGGCCGCGCGTGTAGGTCTCTTCCTTGAACTGCTCGTACACCAGCTGGCGCGCCATTTCGGCGACGTATTCCGCATGCACGCCGAACTCGCTGCTGTCGGTCTTGATCTTCAGTTCTTCTTTTTGTGCTTCGGCAAATTGCGGGTCGGTGATGTAGCGCAGTTGATGCATGCGCTGCAGGATGTACTGCTGGCGTGCCTTCGCCCGTTTCGGATTGACCACCGGGTTGTAGGCCGAGGGCGCTTTCGGCAAGCCGGCCAGCATCGCTGCCTCGGCAATCGTGACGTCGCGCAGGTTTTTGCCGAAATATATCTGGGCCGCGGATGAAAAACCGTACGCCCGCTGACCCAGGTAGATCTGGTTCATGTAGACCTCGAGGATCTGGTCCTTTGTCAGATTTTGCTCGATCTTCCAGGCCAGCAGCACTTCATAGATCTTCCGTTTCAGGGTCTGTTCGCTGGAAAGGAAGAAGTTCCGGGCAACCTGTTGCGTGATCGTCGAAGCACCCTGTTTCGCGCCGCCGCCGATCATGTTGTGGGTCGCGGCGCGAATGATGCCAAGGTAATCGACGCCGCCATGGTCGTAGAACCGGTCATCCTCGATGGCCAGCACGGCTTTCTTCATGATTTCCGGGATTTCCTTGATCCGCACGAGATTGCGCCGTTCCTCGCCGAATTCGCCGATCAGGACGTTATCAGCGGAAAACACACGCAGCGGTATCTTCGGCCGGTAATCGGTGAGTGAGTCGAGCGCTGGCAGGTTCGGGTAAGCCATTGCCAGCATGAAGCCCAGCACCATGGCGACAACCAGGCCCAGCCCGGCAATCACGCCAACTAGGCCCAGGCCAATCCGCGCTGCAGTACTCATTGGGCGCGCAGGGCGCGCGGACGGGGACTCGCCGGAAGGGGTTTTGGTGGCCATTCAAAGGGGAATGAGGTGGGTGGAATTCGACTGCATTATAGCGGCATGCACTGTTGAGATGGAATCTCTGGCAGACGCGTAAAATAAGTGCCCTAAAGAAACAAACAACGTTGTGTGATGGCAACGTAATTGAAACTTGCAGCGGGAAAATTCCTTTACACTTTGAGAACGTTATTGCTACGATTTAAAGTGATGATTGATGAAGAATCGCTAAATATAGGTTTTTAAACAAGAATTTCCAAATTCAATTGTTAATTGTATTACTTTGACCGCCCCGGCTGCAGTGGGTTCACAGACGGCATTTTGTTTTCGGGGAGAACTGCCCTTGGCTCTAGACCTCAGATCGTTATTAGGCAGCAAGAATTCGGCGCTGGTCGGATTGGATATCAGCACGTCCGGCGTAAAGCTTGTCGAATTGTCGGAGGTCGGAAAAAACGAACTGCGCCTGGAATGCTTTGCCTCGGAACCCTTGCCACGTGGTGCCGTTGTCGACGGAAACATCGAAAACATCGAGCAGGTTTCGGATGCGGTGCGCCGCGTCTGGAAAAAGAGCGGCACCCGCGTCAAGCAGGTCGCGCTCGGTATGCCGCCCGCGTCCGTCATCACTAAGAAGATCATCTTGCCGGCCGGCCTGACCGAAGAGCAGCTCGAACTGCAGGTCGAGACCGAGGCCAGTCAATACATTCCCTTTGCGCTGGACGAAGTCAGCCTGGATTTCGACGTCATCGGACCGGTGCCGAATTCCGTGGATGACGTCGAAGTCATGCTGGCGGCCACCCGCAAGGAAAAAGTCGAAGACCGCGTCGCCGTTACCGAAGCGGCCGGTCTGGCGCCCACCGTGATGGATATCGAGTCTTACGCGGCGCGTGCAGCGGTCGACCGGATCACGGCGCAGTTGCCCAACGGTGGAGCCGGACAGATCGTGGCGTTGTTCCAGATCGGCGCGCAAGTCACCCATGTCTCGATGCTGCTCGACGGCCAGCCGATCTACGAGCGCGAACAGCCGTTCGGAGGCCATCAGCTAACCCAGGACATCGTGCGCTCATACGGCCTGTCGTATGAGGAAGCCGAAAGCAAGAAGAAAGCGGAAGACCTGCCGGACGGTTATAACGCTGAAATCCTCGAACCGTTTCTCGAAAACGCGGCGCTCGAAGTTACCCGCGCAATCCAATTCTTCTTCACGTCGACGCCGTTTACCCGTATCGATCAACTGTTCCTCGCCGGCGGCTGCGCCGTCATTCCGGGCCTGGTCGACCTGGTCGCCACCCGCACCAAGATCTCGGCCTCCGTGATCAGCCCGTTCAAGGGCATGCAGATGGCGCCGGGTGTGCGCGAAAAGCAACTACGTCTCGAGGCGCCGGCTTACCTGGTCGCTTGCGGCCTGGCGATGCGGAGGTTCAACCGATGATCAGAATTAACCTACTTCCCCATCGGGAAGAAAAGCGCAAGCAGCGTAAGCAGGCGTTCTACGCGATGCTGGCACTGTCGGTGCTGATGGCCGGCATCATCGTCCTGCTGGTCGGCGGCTTCATTGCAAGCAACATTTCGAATCAGAATGACCGCAACACGATCATCAAGAATGCGAATGCCAAGCTGGATCTTGAAATCAAGGAAATCGCTTCCCTGAAGCAGGAAATCGAAGCCCTCAAGGCGCGCCAGCAAGCAGTGGAAGATTTGCAGAGTGACCGCAACCAGCCAGTCCATTTGCTCGACGAACTGGTCAAGCAGGTACCGGAAGGGATCTATCTGCGTTCCTTCAAGCAGGAAGCGCAACGCGTGGTGCTCAACGGCTATGCGCAATCCAATGAACGGGTGTCAGAGTTGCTGCGTAACCTGAGCAATAGCTCACCCTGGCTCGAACGGCCGGACCTGATCGAGATTCGTTCGACCGGCCTCGGCACCGGCAAGGATGCGAAAAAGGTTTTCGATTTCACGATCAATGTCGGCATCAAGCGCGAGAGCGCCAAGGATGCGCCAACCGCAGGGCCCGGCCCAGCCGCGACCGCAGCAGCGCCCGGCGCTGTCAAGCCGGCAACGGCGGTCGTCACTCCACCGGCCAAGCCTTGATATGAAGGATGCACCATGGCAGATCTGAAGAACCTCGGCGCGAACGTCGGGGCCCAATTCCAGGGGCTGAGCGGTCGTCATCCCGGCCAGTGGCCACTGATACCGCGCGCATTGTGCGCGGTCGGCGTCCTGGTGGTGGTGGTCGGCATCGGCTGGTTTGCCTACCTCGACGGTCAACTCGACGAACTGGCGCGTGGCGAGGCCGAAGAGCTCAAGCTCAAGGAAGACTACAAATCGAAGATCCAGCAATCGATCAATCTGGAAGGCTTGCGCAAGCAAAAAGCCCAGGTCGGCGAATACGTGGCGACGCTGGAAAAGCAATTGCCGAGCAAGGCCGAGATGGATGCGTTGTTGTCCGACATTAACCAGGCCGGTCTGGGGCGCGGCTTGCAGTTCGAGTTGTTCAAGCCGGGACAGGTCGTCGCCAAGGATTATTACGCCGAACTGCCGATCGACATCAAGGTGTCCGGTAACTATCACGATGTCGGCGCTTTTTCGAGCGACATCGCCAATCTGCCGCGGATCGTCACCTTAAACAACATGAATTTGGTGGCGAACAAGGATGGCCTGCTGACACTGGAAGCCGTCGCCAAGACCTTCCGTTACCTCGACGCCGACGAAGTCACCGCGCAGCGCAAGGCAGCGGCCGAGAAGAAGAAAGGGGAGAAAAAATGATGCGCCCCGTTTTACATCGCATCGTTTTGATGGCTGCCGCTGCGTTCTTGTTGAACGCCTGCACCGACAGTGGCGTTGAATTGCAACAGTGGATGCAGGAGACCAAGCAGCAGACGAAGGTCAGCATTCCAAAGCTGTCGGAACCGAAAAAATTCATCCCTTTTCTGTATGACGCGAAGCGCAGTGTCGATCCTTACAGCCCGAACAAGCTGTTGGTCGCCATGGCCAGAGCGCAGAGCAATTCCAGCAGCCTGTTGAAACCGGACATGGAACGTCGCCGCGAACCGCTGGAAAGCTTTCCTCTGGACACTTTGAAGATGGTGGGTACTTTGGAAAAACCGGGTCTGGTGTATGCATTGGTGCAAGCGGATAAGACAGTTTTTCAAGCCAAGGTTGGTAATTACATCGGTCAGAACTTCGGAATGATCACGAAGGTAACGGATACCGCTGTCGAATTAAAAGAGATCGTTCAAGACGCGTCCGGCGATTGGGTCGAACGCCAAGCCAAGTTAGAGTTGCAGGAGAGTAAAAAATGATGTCGTCAACCGCCAAGGATCTTCTCCTGCACGCTGTCGCGCGCGCCACTCACCTGGCGCGCAGCTGCGCATTGGTGTGCTTTGCCACCGTCTGCAGCGCCGCAGTAGCGGAGAACAATGCGATCGAATCGATCAGTGCCAACCAGCAGGGCGCGAACGTGATCGTGCGCGTACAGCTGAAAAAGCCGATCGACAAGTCGCCGATCGGTTTTTCGATCACCAGCCCGGCGCGCATTGCGCTCGACTTTGCCGGCACCAGCAATGCCACCGGCAAGACCTCGCAGGAGATTGGCCTGGGTGACGTACGTAACGTCAATGTGGTGCAGGCCGGCGAACGTTCGCGCCTGGTCTTCAACCTGTCCCGTCCGCTCAATTATGCGACCGCGATCGAAGGCAATTCCGTCATTGTCACCATCGACGCCTCTGGCGGCGTGGCGACTGCGGTCAGCTCGGTCGGCTTGCCGGTCGCGGTGCCTGTGTCCGCATCGGCTGCGCTCCAGGCACCCGGAGGCCGTCCGGCACTGCGCGACATCGATTTCCGCCGCGGCACCGGTGGCGAGGGCCGCATCGTGGTCGACTTGCCGAACAACCAGGTTGGGGTCGACGTGCGCCAACAGGGACAGACAGTGGTGGTTGATTTCATGAAAGCCAGCCTGCCGGAAGTCTTGCGCCGGCGCCTGGACGTCACCGATTTCGGTACGCCGGTCTCGACCGTTACCACCATGGCGCAGGGCGACAACGTGCGCATGGTGATCGAGCCCAAAGGTTTGTGGGAACACAGCGCGTACCAGAGCGACACCCAGCTGGTGATCGAGGTGCGGCCATTGAAGGAAGAGCCGAACAAGCTGACCCAGGGTACCCAAGGCTATCGTGGCGAAAAGCTGTCGTTGAATTTCCAGAACGTCGAAGTGCGCGCGGTGCTGCAGGTGATCGCCGATTTCACCGGCCTGAACATCATCACCAGCGATACCGTCAACGGCAACCTGACCTTGCGCCTGAAAGACGTGCCATGGGATCAGGCGCTCGACATCGTCATGCAGGCCAAGGGCCTGGACATGCGCAAGAACGGATCCGTCATCTGGATCGCACCGAAGGATGAATTGCTGACCAAGGAAAAGCTGGAACTGGAGCAGCGTGCCCAGATCGCCGAACTCGAGCCGTTAAAGACCGAAACCTATCAATTGAATTATCAGAAAGCCGAAGCCTTCAAACTGGTGTTCGGCCTCGACGGCACGGGTGACAGCAAGAACCGCATCCTGTCCAAGCGCGGTAGCGCCGTGATCGATCCACGTACCAACCAGTTGTTCGTCACCGACGTGGCCTCAAAGCTTGAAGACATCCGCAAGCTGGTGAAGAAGACCGACATCGCCTCGCGCCAGGTCTTGATCGAAGCACGGATCGTCGAAGCCGATGACAAGTTCAGCCGCAACCTCGGCGCCAAGCTCGGGTTTGCCGATCTGCGCACCTTGCGCGGCGGAGATGTGGGCTATCAGGTCTCCGGCAACAACCGGCTGGCATTGACGGGTAATTATCTGGGCATCGGCGAGCAGACCGGACAAGCGGCGATCACGCCGGAGAGCTACATTCCGAACACCCAATTCGTGAACCTGCCGGCCGGCGGCATCAACGGCAGCAATCCGGCAAGTTTCGCCGTCAGTCTGTTTTCGGCGGCAGCCAATCGCTTCCTGAATCTGGAATTGTCCGCACTGGAAGCCGACGGCAAAGGCAAGATCATTTCCAGCCCACGGGTCGTCACTGCCGATCAATTGAAGGCATTGATCGAGCAGGGTACCGAACTGCCATACCAGCAGGCCACCAGCAGCGGCGCGACATCGGTATCGTTTCGCAAGGCAAATCTGAAGCTGGAAGTCACGCCTCAGATCACTCCGGACGGCAATATCGTGTTGGACGTTGACGTGAACAAGGACAGCGTCGGCGTTGAAACCCGCGCCGGCTTTGCCATCGACACCAAGCACGTGAAGACCCAGGTCCTGGTGGAAAACGGCGGCACGGTAGTTTTGGGTGGCATCTTCCAGCAGACCGAGCGGGATTCCGTGGCCAAGGTGCCGCTGCTGGGTGACATCCCGATCCTGGGCAACGTCTTCAAGACCACGTCGCGGACAAACGACAAGACAGAATTGCTGATCTTCATTACGCCGAAAATCGTTGCCGACCGCATGTCGAGCCGCTGATTTGAAATGACCAATAAAATTAAAGAAGGCACTCAAATGACCATCAGAACAATCGGATATCGTGCGCGGGCCTTTGGCCAGGCCGCCTTAGGAATGTTGTTCGCCCTAACGCTGGCCGCATGCGGCGGCGGCGGCGGTTCGCCCGGTAGTAGCGGAGGAGTTACTCCAGGTGCAGGCGGGACGACAACGCCCGGCAGTGGCACGATGACAATCAGCTTGCAGGATACAAACACAGGTACAGCAAGCAATTCGGTCGGTAACGGGCCGCTGACAGCACTGGCGACCGTGAAGACAACGGCTGGCCTGCCGGTTCCAAATGTACTGGTGACGTTTACGCTAAGTTCGACAATTGCAGCCCTGTCGCCTGCGGCGGGCACCGCATTGACGGACGCTACGGGTGTCGCGAAAGTCAACATTCAGTCCACCAATTCGGGCAGCGGTGCAGCCGAAGTCACAGCAGCGGCAACGGTCGGGACGACGGCGGTCACCGCCAAGGCAGCTTTTTCAGTCACTGCTTCACCATCGGCTGTTGCCGCTGCCATCAATTTTGTCTCTGCTACACCCGCCGACAAGTCCATCGTCATCAAGGGTGCCGGTGGAAATGGCCGGACCGAAGTGGCATTAGTGACTTTCAAGGTGGTCGATAACACGAACGCCGGGGTGGTTGGCAAGTTAGTCAACTTTACAGTCCAGAGTACCAAGCCGGTGACATTGGCAACACAGTCGGCAACCAGCGGGCAGGATGGTACGGTATCGGTGGCCCTGAACTCGGGTACTGAGCCAACCACGGTCACGATCGTTGCTACGGTGGCGGGTACACAAATCAGCACGAAGTCGGATACCGTGACGGTCACCACTGGCCAACCGGTTCAAGCTGCTTTTTCGCTAAGCGTCGAAAAATTTTATATCGAAGGGTTAGACATTGACAACCAGCTGAACAAGATCCTGATTCTTATTGCTGATAAATTTGGCGGTGCCGTCGCGGATGGTACGCAAGTCGTGTTCACGACTGACAGCGGCGCCATCGTCGGCACGGGCGGAGCGGCCTGCTTGACGGTCGGCGGCCAATGCTCGGTCAACTGGCGCAGTCAACTCCCGCGCGACACGAATGGCGTCGTCACGGTGATTGCGACTGCGAACAGCAGTAATGTGCCTCTTTCAAGCAGCATAAAATTTTATTACAGCGGCTCGTTCGGTCGCGTCTATCAAGTCACTCAGGACCATAAGACCAGGTTGAGCGACGGCGGCCCTATCAACCTTAACTTCAGTACCAGCTGTGAAGCACAAACGATCGAGATCGAGGTTGCGGATTCGAATAACAATCCTATGCCGCAAGGGACAACGATCGCCGGCGTCAGTGGTGTGAATGCTGCTGCAACGACTAGTCCGTCCACCGTTGCATATAATGGCTCACCAATCGTTGCCGGGGCTGGTGGAACGTATCATTCGCTGACCGTTACGCCGTCGGGCTGCGATCTGGTGGCAGGCACGAAAACAGTTACTGGAATAATCGATGTCAGCGTGAAAGCTGCCTTCGGAGAGCGACTTACACGGATCAATCTCGGTTCCTTCAAGGCGAAATGACCCGTTGTTCGACCTCTGTGGTTTTACTCAATCAATTCGACTGGTAGCGTGAAGCAAATGGTGACATGAAAGGCAGCATTTTCCTTGTGGGCCTGATGGGCTCCGGCAAGACGACAGTCGGCCGGGCTCTCGCCAGGAAACTCAACAAGCGGTTCGTCGATTCGGACCATGAAATAGAGGCGCGAACCGGCGCCTCTATTTCATTGATTTTCGAGATCGAGGGTGAGGCATCGTTTCGCCAGCGCGAAGCCGACATGATCCGCGAACTGACGCAACTCGACGACATCGTGCTCGGTACCGGTGGCGGCGCGGTCCTGCATCCGGAAAGCCGGGCATTTCTGGCTGCCCGCGGTACCGTGATCTATCTGCGCGCCAGCATCAACAGCATCCTGCAACGCACCAGTCATGACAAGAATCGCCCGCTCCTGCAGACCGCCGATCCGCGCCGCCGGATCGAGGAACTCTCGCGCCAGCGCGACCCGCTGTATGCCGAGATTGCCGATGTCGTGATCGATACCGGCCGGCCTAATGTACAATTTTTGGTTCAGGGTATCCTCGCCCAACTCGAGGTATTGCCTCCCAAGACATTGGACCTCCCCATGCAAGCCGAAGCCAACCCGGGCGCAACGTCGCCAGCAACGAATGCAGGTTTCGATCCTGCCGCGAGTACCTCCAGTCGTACCGGCGCTGCCCGTTTTGTCCCGATCGCGCTGAACGTGGACCTGGGCGAGCGCAGCTATCCGATTTCGATCGGCCCGGGGTTGATCGACGATGCCTTGCTGCTGCGCAGGCATGTGGCCGGCGAGCGGGTCGCCGTCGTTACCAATACCGTGGTCGCGCCGTTATACCTGCAGCGCCTGACGGCTTCACTGCAGGCGGCCGGCAAGCAAGTGACGGCGATCGTGCTGCCGGACGGCGAAGAAGAAAAGACCTGGTCGAGCCTGATGCTGATTTTCGATCGGCTGCTTGCAGAAAAGTGTGACCGCAAGACGACCCTGATTGCGCTCGGCGGCGGCGTGGTCGGCGACATGACCGGTTTTGCTGCGGCGACCTACATGCGCGGCGTGCCGTTGATCCAGGTGCCGACCACGTTGCTGTCGCAGGTCGATTCCTCTGTGGGCGGAAAGACCGGCATCAACCATCCGTTGGGCAAGAACATGATCGGTGCGTTCTACCAGCCGCAGACCGTGATCGCCGATACCGATACCCTGAAGACGCTGCCGGCGCGGGAACTCTCGGCCGGCCTGGCCGAAGTCATCAAGCACGGTGCCATCATCGACGCGGCTTTCTTCGACTGGATCGAAGCCAACATCGGCGCCTTGCGGGCCATGGACGCGGCTGCCCTGGCCTACGCCATCCAGCGCTCCTGTGAAATCAAGGCCGAGGTGGTGCGGCAGGACGAACGCGAGTCCGGCGTGCGCGCGATCCTCAATTTCGGCCATACCTTTGCCCATGCGATCGAGGCCGGTCTCGGTTTTGGCACCTGGCTGCATGGCGAGGCGGTCGGCTGCGGCATGGTGATGGCGGCCGACCTGTCGTGGCGCATGGGTCTGATCGATACCGAGACGGTCGAACGCATCCGCAATCTGGTGAAAGCTGCCGGCCTGCCGACGGTGGCGCCGGATCTGGGCGAGGCGACCTGGATCGAGTTGATGCAGGTCGACAAGAAGAACGAGGGTGGCACCATCAAGTTCATCCTGCTCAAACCATTGGGCCATTTCCTGATCACCGCCGCACCCGCAGCGCTGTTATCTGCGACACTCCAGGCTTGCGTGCAACCGTACTAAACATTGCAGCCGGTCTAGCCGGCGCGCCTGCCGGTCCAGCGCCGCATCACACAGCACGAGGTTGCCCCCATGAGTCGTGATCCCAATCTGGCGTCCTACGCCGCCCATCCGGAAGCGTCGCCCGGACGGCTGTACGCCGAAACCGAACCGGCCTCGCGCACCGAATTCCAGCGCGACCGCGACCGCATCATCCATTGCGCCGCGTTTCGCCGGCTCGAATACAAGACACAGGTATTCGTCAATCACGAGGGGGACCTGTTCCGCACCCGTCTGACGCACAGCATCGAGGTGGCGCAGATCGCACGTTCGATCGCCCGCAACCTGCGTGTGAACGAAGACCTGGTCGAAGCGATTTCACTGGCGCACGATCTGGGCCACACGCCGTTCGGCCATGCCGGCCAGGATGCGCTGAACGCCTGCATGCAGGACCATGGCGGCTTCGAACACAATCTGCAGAGCCTGCGGGTGGTCGACGCGCTCGAGCAGCGCTATGGCGCCTTCGACGGTCTGAACCTGATGTTCGAAACCCGGGAAGGTATCCTGAAACATTGCTCGCTACCGAACGCCCGCAAGTTGGGCCAGATCGGCCAGCGCTTCATCGAGCGCAAGCAGCCGTCGATCGAAGCGCAGATCGCCAACCTGGCCGATGAAATCGCCTACAACAATCACGATATCGACGACGGCCTGCGCTCGGGTGTGCTGACGACCGCGCAGCTCGATGAAATCGACTTCTATGCACGCCAGCGGCGCGACGTGGAACAGACCTTTCCCGGCATCAGCGGGCGGCGCGCCATCAATGAAACCATCCGGCGCATGATCAATGCATTGATCGTCGATCTGATCACGACTTCCGAGGCAAGGATTCTCGACGCCGGCGTGCAGAGCCTGGACGACGTGCGCAATGCCGCACCGCTGATTGCGTTTTCAGAAAAAACCGGCGCCGAGGCAGCACTTCTCAAGCGCTTCCTGCGCCAGAACCTGTATCAGCATTACCTGGTCAACCGCATGACCAGCAAGGCCCGGCGCATCATCACCGAATTGTTCGATGCCTTCATCGCGGAACCGAACCTGCTGCCGCCGGACTATCAGATGTCTGCGGACGACTCCGCCGCGGCAGCGAGAGCAACGCAGGCACGCAAGGTCGCCGATTACATTGCCGGCATGACCGACCGGTACGCGATGCGCGAGCATCGCCGGTTGTTCGAGGTCGACGAGATCTGAGCCGCCAGGCGGCCCACGAATCAATCAATCGAGGTGTCGTAACGGATGCGCGCCGTCCGGCCACACCGGCGTGAAAAAACGCGCCACCTGTTCCGGCTGCACCGCCTCTAGCGCAACCGGATTCCAGCGCGGCGCATCGTCCTTGTCGATCACCGCAGCACGGATGCCTTCCACCACGTCGCTGTGCTCGAAGCAGTGGCGCACCATCGAACGCTCCATGCGCAGGCAATCGGCAACGCTCATGCCTGCGCCACGCTGCAATTGTTCCAGCGTCACGCACAGCATCAGCGGCGAGCGCTTGTGCATCGAGGCCAGGGCGGCCTGGGCAAAGGGCGAGGCATCCTGTGCCAGCGATGCCATGATCGCGGCAACGGTCGGCAGGGCGAAATGACGGTCGATGGCCGCATCATGCTCGTGCGGATCGGACGCGCCGGCAGCGGCAATAGTCGGCACCGGTAACGCGAATGCGGCGACCGTGTCGCGCCAGCGATCGATCGGCTCGCTTGCCAGGCGCTGGCGCAACGCGTCCAGCTGCTCATGCGCGATCAGCACATCGGCCAACCCTTCATGCACGGCCTGCGCGCCGTCGATGATGTGCCCGGTCAGGCCGAGATAGATGCCGCTGCAGCCGCGTGCACGCGGCAGGAAATGACTGCCGCCGACGTCCGGGAAAAGACCGATGTTCACCTCCGGCATGGCCATCCTGGTGCGCTCGGTGACGATCCGCATGCGCTGCGCCGGGCCGCTTTGCGAGATGCCCATGCCGCCACCCATGACGATGCCATCCATGAAGGCGATGTATGGTTTCGGGAAAAAGTGGATTAGGTGATTGAGTGCATATTCTTCGGTAAAAAAATCTTCCAGCGTGGCGCTGCCGCCGAGCAGCGTGGTGGTGGCGACCTGATAAAAATAGCGGATGTCGCCACCGGCGCAAAAGGCACGTCCTTCGCTGCCGCGGATGACGACGGCATCGATTGCGGGGTCGTCGCGCCAGGCGCTCAGGACGGCCGTCATGGCGCGCACCATGTCGAGTGAGAGCGCGTTGAGCGCCCGGGGGCGGTCGAGGGTCAGGCAACCCAGGCGGTTGTTGACGGTGGTCTTGATGTGGTCGGTCATGAGCGATGAAGTCGAAAAAACGCCCATTCTACCGGCTCGTGCAATGACGGCCTTGGCAAAGCATGCGTCCGATCGTGGACCGTTCCAACGACTGATCGGTGCGAGGCGCGCGCCGACCGAAGCGGTGAAGTGTTGAAGCGGTGAAGTGCGCACCAAAGAAAAAGGGCGCAATCAATGCGCCCTCACGGTCAAGTCATGCCGAATTGTTCTGCCAGTGGTGTGCCGCTAGGTGGCAGCTGTCACGGCTGCCGGTTCCGGCAAACGCTTGATCGCGTCGTGTTGATGGTCTTGCAATTTGGTCTTGTACTTGATCACCTGGCGATCGAGCTTGTCGACCAGGGCATCGATGGCGGCGTACAGATCGTGGGCGATGCTTTCGGCATGCAGATCCTTGCCGCGTACACGTAAATTGATTTCGGCTTTCTGTCGCTTCTCTTTTTCCGGGAGCTTATCGACGGTCAGGATGACCGCGATATCAATGACATGATCGAAATGGCGTCGAATGCGTTCGAGCTTGGTTTGCACGTATTCGCGGATGGCGGGTGTCAGTTCGAGGTGATGTCCACTGATTGTCAGATTCATACAGCGCTCCTAAGTGATGTCGCTGGCGGTTCCGTGCGGGTCGGCAGCATGCAGCATATCCAAGGCAATGACGGAACACAGCAACGGTTACAACACTACAAAAACTACAGGGACTTGCGCAGATTGACGGGTGGTATCTTCAGTGCTTCGCGGTACTTTGCCACGGTGCGGCGCGCGACCACCATACCTTGTTCGCCCAGCATGTCTGCAATTTTGCTGTCAGAGAAGGGAATCTTGGGGTCTTCGGCTCCTATCAATTGTTTAATGAGGGCGCGGATCGCAGTCGATGATGCTTCACCGCCTGCTTCCGTGGCGACGTGACTTCCGAAGAAGTACTTGAGTTCGAACATCCCATGCGGGGTAAGCATGTATTTCTGTGTTGTCACACGAGAAATGGTGCTCTCGTGTAAACCCAGTGTATCAGCAATTTCGCGCAAGACAAGGGGTCGCATTGCCACCGCGCCATGTGAGAAAAAGTTCCTCTGCCGATCCACAATTGCCTGGGCTACGCGCAGGATCGTGTCGAAGCGCTGGCGCATGTTCTTGATCAGCCACTTCGCTTCCTGTAGCTGCGAAGTAAGCGATCCCTCACCCTTGCTTTGCTTGAGGATATTGGCGTACAGCGAATTGATCCGTAAGCGCGGCATGACATCATGATTGAGCATGACCTGCCAGCCGGCCCGAGTGCGCTTGACGATCACGTCCGGGACCACGAAGTCCGACGCGTCGGATGCGAAGGGCGCGCCTGGATGCGGATTGCATTGCTTGATGACAGACTGTGCCTCGCGCAGGTCTTCGTCATCGCAGTCGAGCGCCTTCTTCAACTTGTTGAAATCACGCTGGGCGAACAAAGGCAGATGATTTTCCACGATCGCCAGCGCCATGCGGCGCGTCACGATCGGTATCTTCGGCATGCGCCGGATCTGCAGGGACAGGCATTCGGCGGCATTGCGTGCGCCAACACCGGGCGGATCAAAACTCTGAATCATTTTCAAGGCGATCGACAGCTCATCGATGTCGATTTCCAGCTCGGGCGGCAGGCGCTCGTGGATCGCTTCGAGCGGCTCTTCGAGGTAACCATTGTCGTTCAGGGCATCGATCATCAGTTCGACCAGGGCACGGTCGCGCAGGGTATCGAGCGTCACCCGCATCTGTTCCAGCAAATGTTCACGCAAGGTGCGATCGCTGGCTTCCAGTTGCGGCCGGGCGTCGTCGTCGTCGGGCGCCTTGGCGGTCTTGGCGACATCGTCGAAGCTCCATTCGGCCTCGCCATTGGTGTCGGCCTGGGGTGCATCCGGCGTGTCGAAGCTGCCTTCGCCTTCGGCGCTCGGCGCGGCATTCGCGTCTTCGCTGGCGCCTTCGGGGGTCGAGCCGACCGCACCGATGGCGCCGTCGGCCAGTAATCGCACCGAATGGTCGAGCGGATCGTCGACCCGCTCGAGCAGCGGATTGTCGGACAGGATCTGTTCGAGCTCCTGATGCAGTTCAAGCGTCGACAACTGCAGCAACCGGATCGATTGCTGCAGCTGCGGGGTTAGCGCCAGGTGTTGCGAGACGCGTAGTTGTAAGCTCTGTTTCATGTTGACTGTGCGGCCTCTACATCCGGAAATGCTCGCCCAGATACACCCGCCGCACGGACTCGTCGGCAATGATGTCATCCGGGCGGCCGCTGGCCAGGACCGCGCCCTGATTGATGATGTAGGCGCGGTCGCAGATGCCGAGCGTCTCGCGCACGTTATGGTCGGTGATCAGTACGCCGATGCCGCGCTCTTTCAGGAAGCGCACGATGCGCTGGATTTCGATGACGGCAATCGGGTCGACGCCGGCGAACGGTTCATCAAGCAGCACGAAGCGCGGATTGGTCGCCAGGGCACGGGCGATCTCGACCCGGCGTCGCTCGCCACCCGACAGCGACAGTGCCTGGTTGTCGCGCAGCTTTTCGATCTGCAGTTCGGCCAGCAGGGTGTCGAGCCGATCCTCGATGGCGGCCTTGCCCATCGGCTTGCCGTCGACCCTCTGCAGCTCCAGCACGGCGCGGATGTTGTCTTCCACTGTCAATTTGCGAAATACCGACGCTTCCTGCGGCAGATACGATAGGCCGAGCGTGGCGCGGCGATGAATCGGCATGCGCGAGATACCGATGCCGTCCAGATCGATTTCGCCCGCATCCAGCGGCACCAGGCCGACGATCATGTAGAACGAAGTCGTCTTGCCGGCGCCGTTCGGGCCGAGCAGGCCGACCACTTCGCCGCTGGCGACCTGCAGCGAGACGTCGCGCACCACCTGGCGCGCGCCATAACTTTTTTGCAAGCCACGGACGATCAACGTACTGCTGACCAGGGGATCGCTCATCACTTCTCTTTCGCTTCGGTGCGCGCCTCAGTGCGCGGTTGGATGACCGCCTTGATGCGGCCGGTACCGGGTTTGGTGCCAGGCTGGTTGTTGTTGACCGAGATGAATTCGACGCGGCTGTCGTACGAAATGAATTCGCCTTCGATTTCATCGGTCGGGCGCGCGCCTTCGAGACGGCGCAGCTTGGCTTTCGAAAAAAGCTTGACCAGTTCGGCACGGCCGTCGTACTCGATGCGTTCTGCCTCGCCCTCGACCCACAGATTGGGCCCGCCATCGCGCTTCTGGCGAAATGTCGCCAGCGCGCCTGGTGCGGCATACAGGGTAGCGGACTGGTAGCCGGCGCGATCCTGCGTCACCACCACGCGCCCGGCCTTCATCAAGAGCGAACCGCGAGTCAGAACGACGTTGCCGATGAAGGTGTTGATCTGCTTCACATCGTCATAGGTCATCTGGTCGGCAGCAATGTCGGTCACTTTCTCGGAGTCGGCTTTTTCAGCGTATGCGAGGCTGGCGGCGGTAATGTTGAGTATGCACAGTGAGAATAAAAAAAGTCGTTTCATGAAATTCCTGTTTGTCTCGCATGGGTCTGCAGCCCACTATGGAAGCCATGCCGCCCGTCGCTGCGAGGGCTGCACGGCATGATGATCGATGGATGGTTCAACGTGCGCCGCCGGCGAGCCGCGGCGGATAGGTTCCGTGTACTCGCTGGGCCAGGCGGAATTCGCGCGTGGCATTGTTGGCATACATTCCAATGCCGGTCAAACGCGCCGTGCCGAGCGTCAGCTCGGCCGCCTTGTCGGTCTGGATCACGTCGTCATCCGGCAAGATCAGCAGGTACTCCGTCTTCAAGTGAAAGTGATCGGTGCTGGCTGACGCCGGCCGGTCGGCGTTGACCATTTCAACCATGTGGATCTTGCTGCTGTCCGGGTCGACCATCGCCCGCTGCGAACGCATGGTCAACGGCGGCGCGGTCCGACTGAGGCTATGCACCACCGGCAGCGTGATTTCGTAGGTGTCATCCAGCGGCCGGTGAATCATGCGCGTGCCGGCGATGTTGTAGCGCGCTTCACCAGTCTTCGACATGCGCACGAAATTGAAATTTTCGACGTAGTAGTCGGGCTCGTTCTTCAATGCATTCGGCTGCGTGCCGACGGCGCTTTTCTGCATGACTTCGAGCAGCCAGAAGCTGCCCAGCGCCAGGCCGACCCCCAGGCCCAGCAACAGCAGCATCCGATAGCGGTTGCCGGTGCGGCGCCTCATGCCAGGTACGGCGCCAGCGCCGCCTCGTATTTACCCTGGGCCTGCAGCAGCAGATCGCAGACTTCGCGTGCTGCGCCGCGACCGCCGTGCGCAGTGGTGACGTAGTGCACTCGTGTGCGCACTTCGACATGCGCATTCGGCACGCTGGCCGCAAAGCCGACCTGCAACAGCAGCGGCAGGTCGAGCCAGTCGTCGCCGATGAAGCCACAGGCCGCCGCCGGCACGCCAGTCTTGGCCAGCAAACCGGTGAACGCTGCGCGCTTGTCGTGCACACCCTGCACCACGTGTTCGATCGCCAGGTCGGTGGCGCGGCGCAGCACGATCGGCGAAGCACGCGCGCTGATGATCGCGGTGGCGATGCCGTGCTGCTGCAACAGCTTGATGCCGTGGCCGTCGAGGACATTAAAGGTTTTCAAATGCTCGCCATCGGCGCCGAACTGCAGGCTGCCATCGGTGAGGATGCCGTCGACGTCGAAAATCATCAGCCGCACGGCGGCGGCGCGTTCCAGTACGGCTTTCAGCGGCAAGGGGCCGGACATCAGATCACCTTGGCGCGGGTGAGGTCGTGAATATGCAGGGCGCCGACCAGGCGGCCGCTCGCATCGGCTACCAGCAGCTGATTGATGCGGAAGCGTTCCATCATTTCCACCGCTTCGACGGCAAGCTGCTCGGGGCCGATGGTGCGCGGATTGGCATGCATGACGTCGGCAATCGACAGGCGCGTGAAATCCTGCACGTGTTCGATCAGCCGACGCAGGTCGCCATCGGTAAAGACACCGAGCGGACGGAACTCGGCGTCCACCACGGCGGTCATCGCCATGCCCTTGCGCGTAATTTCCAGCAAGGCCGCCGACAGGCTGACCTCGGGCGCGACCGCGGGAATGGCGTCACCGCTGCGCATGACGTCGCGTACGTGGGTCAGCAGCCGGCGTCCGAGCGCACCGCCAGGGTGGGAGCGTGCAAAGTCGTCTTCACCGAAACCGCGGGCGTCCAGCAGCGCGACGGCGAGCGCGTCGCCCATGGCCAGTGCCGCGGTGGTGCTGGCGGTCGGCGCCAGGTTCAGCGGGCAGGCTTCCTGGGCCACGCCGACATCCAGATGCACGTGCGCCAGGCGCGCCAGGGTCGAGCTGTCATTGCCGGTCATGGCAATCAGGGTCGCGCCCATGCGCCTGATGATCGGGACGATCGCCAGCAGCTCGCCGGCTTCGCCGGAATTGGAGATCGCGATCAGCGCGTCGCCCTCGGTGATCATGCCGAGGTCGCCATGCGAGGCTTCGGCGGCATGCACGAACAGCGCCGGGGTACCGGTGGAGGCCAGGGTGGAGGCGATCTTGCGGGCGATGTGGCCGGACTTGCCGATGCCGGACACGACGACCCGGCCGGTACAGGCCAGCAACAGGCCGATGGCCTTGGCAAAGGGGTCGTTCAAAGGATCGCTGGCAGCGTCGGAAATCCGGTCTTTCAGGCCGACGATTGCATCGGCTTCGATCTGAAATGTGGTGCGTGCCAACTGCAAGGCGCGATGCGCAGCGTCAGTGTCGAATACGGTCGGCAGGGTTTTTGCATGGGTTACACTCATGCGGAAAGTATAAACCAATAAGCAAAGCAAAAAACCTGCCAGACGTAACAAAATCCCCCGCCTTGACGCTTCACAAATCTGCTGTCAGTTCGCTCATGATCTTTTCTTCACTTGAATTAACGTTGTTCTTGTTGGGCGCTGCCGTGTTGGGCGTGGTCGCGTTCCGCATGCTGCAACTGCCGCCGATGCTCGGCTACCTGGCGGTCGGCACCGTGATCGGACCGCATGCGTTGGGGCTGGCGCAGGACAATGCAGGCACCCAGCACCTGGCCGAGTTCGGCGTGGTGTTCCTGATGTTTTCCATCGGCCTGGAATTTTCGCTGCCCAAGTTGCTGTCGATGCGGCGCATCGTGTTCGGGCTCGGGCTGGCACAGGTGCTGTTGACCGTGGTGGTAACCATGGTCAGCGGCATGTCGATGTCGTTGCTGTTGCCGCAGTTTTTCCAGGTCAGCTGGCAGGCGGCCTTCGCGCTCGGCGGCGCGCTGGCGATGTCGTCGACGGCGATCGTCTCGAAGATGCTGACCGAGCGGCTGGAGCTGGAAAGCGAGCACGGCCGCCGCATCATGAGCGTGCTGCTGTTCCAGGATCTGGCGCTCGTTCCTCTGCTGATCATCGTGCCGGCGCTGGCCCAGCCGGGCGGCAACCTTGCAGCGACGCTGGCCTGGGCTACCTTCAAGGCAGTGCTGGTACTGATCCTGTTGCTGTTCATCGGGCAAAAATTGTTGCGCAGCTGGTTCAGGATCGTGGTGCAGCGGCGCTCGCAAGAGCTGTTCATGCTGAACCTGTTGCTCATCACCCTGGGCGCGGCCTGGATCACCGAGCGCGCCGGCCTGTCGCTGGCGCTGGGCGCCTTCGTCGCCGGCATGCTGATTTCGGAGACAGAATACCGGCATCAGGTGGAAGAAGACATCAAGCCGTTTCGTGACGTGTTGCTGGGGCTGTTCTTCATCACCATCGGCATGCTCCTGAACGTTCCGCTGGTGTTGCAGAACTGGTGGCTGGTGCTGTTGCTGCTGATCGGGCCGGTGCTGCTGAAATTCGGCCTGATCGCCGCGCTGGCCAGGTTTTTCGGCGCCTCCACCGGAGTGGCGTTGCGCACCGGGTTGGGCCTCGCGCAGGCGGGCGAATTCGGTTTCGTCCTGCTCAACCAGGCTGGTGGCCTGCACCTGCTTGATCCATTGCTGGTGCAACTGATCTTGGCTTCGATGGTGCTGTCGATGCTGGCGGCACCGTTCCTGATCGAGCGCTCGGATGCGATCGTGCTGAAACTCTCCGCCAACGAGTGGATGATGCAATCGCTGACCTTGACCCGCATCGCGACCCGCACCATGACGGTTCAGCGGCACGTGATCATCGCCGGCTTCGGGCGCAGCGGCCAGAACCTGGCGCGCTTGCTGGAAGAAGAAAAGATTGTCTATCATGCACTCGATCTGGAGCCGGACCGGGTCTCGGAGGCACAGGCCAGCGGCGCCACCGTGTCCTATGGCGACGCCGCGCGCCGCGAGAGCCTGATCGCAGCCGGCATCCATCGCGCCGCCGCGCTGGTGATCACCTATACCAATACCGCTTCGGCCCTGAAGGTCCTGCACTTCGCGCATGAACTGGCGCCGAACCTGCCGGTGATCGTGCGCAGCCATGACGATTCGGACCTCGACAAGCTGCGCGCGGCCGGCGCCACCGAAGTCGTGCCGGAACTGATGGAAGGCAGCCTGATGCTGGCCTCGCATGCGCTAGTGCTGCTGGGCGTGCCGTTGCGGCGCGTGGTGCACCGGGTGCAGGCGGCACGGGACGAGCGCTACGCTTCGTTGCGCGGGTATTTCCATGCGGCCGGTGATGCGGGCGACGACGCCGACCATCTGCATGTACGCCTGCATTCGGTGACCCTCGGCGCGAATGCCAACGCTGTCGGCAAAAGCGTTGATGATCTCCACCTCGACCAGCTCGGCTGTGGCGTGACGATGCTGCGGCGCGCCAAGGATCGCGTCGAAATCAGCGAGGGCACCCGATTGCAGGCCGGCGATACGCTGGTCTTGCGCGGCACCACGGAATCGGTTGCACTGGCCGAGGCGCGCTTGCTCAAGGCTTGACAGCGCCGGCAGGTTAGAACGCTGCGAGCGCTGCAGGTACCGCACAGTTCGTCGCAACGCAGGCAAAGTTGATTCCCGTTAGCATATGGGGTTGAATCAAGTCGCCGCCCTGCAATCATTGCAGCCGACCCATTCCACTTTCCGAAAGGCTGAAGTCCAATGTCGAACCCTGTGAAATGCGTGCTGCTGGTACTGGCCGCGCTGGTCCTGCTCGGCACCGTGGCTGCATGCTCGCCGCTGCAAACCATCAATGCGCTCACGCCCAGCACTACCTACGTCCGCACCGACGATCTGTCCTTCGGCAGCGACGCGCGCGAACAGCTCGACATCTATGCGCCCAGCGATGTAAAGGGCGGGGCGCCGGTGGTGGTGTTTTTCTATGGCGGCAGCTGGAACATGGGCAGCCGCAAGGACTACAAGTTCGTCGGCGAAGCGCTGGCCTCGCGCGGTATCCTGACCGTCATCGCGGATTACCGGTTGTATCCGCAAGTGCGCTATCCAGCCTTCCTGGAAGATTCGGCGGCAGCCGTCGCCTGGACTGCAAGGGAAGTGCAGAAATATGGCGGCGACCCGAAAAAGATGTTCGTCATGGGCCATAGCGCCGGCGGCTACAACGCCGCGATGGTGGCGCTCGATGCGCGCTGGCTCGGCAAGTCCGGCATGAACCCGAGCATGCTGCGCGGCTGGATCGGCCTGGCCGGGCCCTACGACTTCATTCCGATCAAGGATGAGAACGTGCGGCCGGTTTTCTTCTTTCCGAACACGCCGCCGGAGTCGCAGCCGATCAACCATGTCACGGCTGGCGCGCCGTCGACCCTGCTGGTCGCATCGAACAAGGACACCCTGGTCGACCCCGTGCGTAACACCGGTGGCCTGGCGGCGAAACTGCGTGGCGTCGGCGTGCCGGTTCAGGAAATGTATTTCGACCGCACCAGCCACACCAGCCTCATCGGCTCGCTGGCGCGGCCCCTGCGTGGACTGGCGCCGACGCTGGATCTGATCGAACGCTTCGTCAAGTCTGATGCCGGCCGTGTTGCCGAAAACGCCGCACCGGCCACAGCGCCTGCCGCCGCGTCCGCCAAGGCAGCGCTGACCGCATTGGCGATCAGTACGGCGCGCTGATGATCGTTTCTGACGTGGTTTCACCAGGCGGGCCGGTATGGCGGTGATCGAACGGATCGTCGGCATCATCATCCCGGTGTTCATCGTCATCGCACTCGGCTACGGCTACGCGCGCCTGCGCGGCAAGACCGTGCAATCGGACATGGTAGCGGTCAACCGGGTCAGCATGGATGTGCTGTGTCCGCTGCTTGTGTTCACCGCACTGGCGGCGCGCGACTTCGACCTGGCGCACAACGCAACGCTGATCCTGGCCGGGATCGGGATTTCCCTTGGTTCGGGTTTGCTGGCATGGCCGGTGGCGCGCCTGTTCGGCTACGACGTGCGCAGTTTCGTGCCGCCGATGATGTACAACAATTGCGGCAACATGGGATTTCCGCTGGCGGTGCTGGCCTTCGGCAGCGGCAGCCTGGCCGCAGCGGTGGCGCTGTTCATGGCCAGCAATCTGGTCTATTTCTCGCTCGGTATCGCGCTGATCCGCAGCGGCCGGCATCTGCCCGGCGCGACCAATGTAACGCCATGGCAGTTGCTGCTGAGTCCGATGATGCTGGCCATGCTGGTGGGGATCGTGTTTGCAGCGCTGCACCTGGGATTGCCGGCGCCGCTGTTTCAGGGCCTGAAGCTGCTGGGAGAGGCCTGCATTCCGATCATGCTGTTTACGCTGGGGGTGCGGATGGTCGATGTCAGCCTGAAGAGCTGGCATATCGGCCTGGTGGGCGCAATCGTCTGCCCTGTGTCGGGTTTGATGGTGGCGTGGCTGCTCGATCAGGTGCTGCCGTTGAGCGCCGTGCAGCGCGGCCAGCTGTACCTTTTTGCCGCGCTGCCACCGGCAGTGTTTTGCTTCATGGTGGCGGAACGGTATAAACAGGAACCGGACAAAGTGGCGGCCATCGTCTTGCTCGGAAACCTGGCTGCGATCGGATTCGTGCCGGTCGGATTGTGGCTCGGCTTGCGCTGAGCGGCGATCCGACCGTTCAAGCCATCAAGCCGATTTCTTCAATTTCACGAGCGGCGCCAGATACTGTCCCGTAAAGCTGGCAGGATTTTTTGCCACGTCCTCCGGCGTTCCGGTAGCGATAATCTGGCCGCCGCCGGCGCCGCCCTCCGGCCCCAGATCGATGATCCAGTCGGCGGTCTTGATGACGTCCAGGTTGTGCTCGATGATCACCACTGTGTTGCCCTGGTCGCGCAAGCGGTGAATCACCTTCAGCAGCAAGTCGATGTCATGGAAGTGCAGGCCGGTGGTCGGCTCGTCCAGGATGTACAGCGTGCGGCCGGTGTCGCGCTTGGACAGCTCCAGCGACAACTTGACCCGCTGCGCTTCGCCGCCCGACAGGGTGGTGGCGCTCTGCCCGAGCCGAATGTAACCGAGACCGACATCGAGCAGTGTATGCAGCTTGCGCGCAATGACCGGCACCGGCTTGAAGAATTCATGCGCTTCCTCGACCGTCATGGCCAGCACTTCGGTGATGTTCTTGCCCTTGTAATGCACTTCCAGGGTTTCGCGGTTGTAGCGCTTGCCGTGGCAGACGTCGCACGGCACGTACACATCCGGCAGGAAGTGCATTTCCACCTTCAGCACGCCATCGCCCTGGCACGCTTCGCAACGCCCACCTTTTACGTTGAAGGAAAACCGTCCGGCCGAATAGCCGCGTTCCTTGGCAGCCGGAACGGTGGCGAACAGGTCGCGGATCGGTGTGAACAGTCCGGTGTAGGTGGCAGGATTGGAGCGCGGCGTGCGTCCGATCGGGCCCTGGTCGACCGAGATCACCTTGTCGAAATGTTCCAGACCGGCGACCGTTTCATGCGCCGCCGGTTCGGCTTGCGAACCGTACAGGTGACGCGCAGCTGCGTGGTACAGCGTGTCGTTGACCAAAGTCGATTTGCCGGAACCGGAAACACCGGTCACGCAGGTCAGCAAGCCGATCGGCAGATCGAGCCGCACGTTTTTCAGGTTGTTGCCGGTCGCGCCGGTGATGACGAACTGTTTCTTCGGATTCGGCGCAGTGCGTTTTTTCGGCACCGCGATCTGCAGCGTGCCGTTCAGGTATTTCGCGGTGAGCGAATCCTTGCTCTTCAAGATTTCCTTCAGGGTGCCCTGGGCGATGATGGCGCCGCCGTGCACGCCAGCGCCGACCCCCATGTCGACCACATAATCGGCGCAGCGGATCGCGTCTTCATCATGCTCCACCACCAGCACGCTGTTGCCGATGTCGCGCAAGTGTTTCAATGTCGTGATCAGGCGGTCGTTGTCGCGCTGATGCAGCCCGATCGACGGTTCGTCCAGCACATACATCACGCCGGTCAGGCCCGAGCCGATCTGCGACGCCAGGCGGATGCGCTGCGCTTCGCCGCCCGACAGGGTATCGGCACTGCGCTCGAGGGAAAGGTAATCGAGGCCGACGTTGTTGAGGAATTTCAGGCGCGAGATGATTTCCTTGACGATCCGGTCGGCGATTTCCTTTTTCGAGCCTTTCAAGGTCAGGTTTTCGAAGAACTCGAGCGTCTCGCGCAGTGGCGTTGCCGCGACCTCGTAGATGGCGCGTTCCTGCTTGCCGGTGCCGACCTTGACGAAACGCGCCTCGACCCGCAGGCGGGCGCCCTTGCAGGAGGGGCATTCCTTTTCGTTGATGAATTTCGCCAGCTCTTCCTTGACTGCCATCGAATCGGTTTCGCGATAGCGCCGCTGCAGATTGTTGACCACGCCTTCGAAGGTGTGCTCGCGAATCACCGTGCGGCCGCGCTCGTTCACGTAGGTGAAGGGAATGGTCTGCTTGCCGGAGCCGTACAGCACCACTTCCTGGGCCTTGGGCGAGAGCTTCTCGAACGGTACGTCGACATCGAATTCATAGAACGCCGCCAGGTTCGACAGCATCTGGAAATAGAACTGGTTGCGCCGGTCCCAGCCCTTTACCGCGCCGGAAGCCAGCGACAGGTTCGGGAAAGCCACGATGCG
>JAYUWF010000421.1:0-9170 GCA_043753685.1 Herminiimonas sp. | reverse complement strand
CCTGACCGGCATCGACGCCGGGCGGCGCGGCGCGGTGCCGCCGCCTGCGGCTGCCGCCGGCATCACGCCGCTGATGTTCATGGCCGTACCGCTGATCGATGTGGTGGTGTTCGCCGTGCTGATCGGCGCCGGCCTGTGGAACCGGCGCCGGCGCGACGTGCACAAGCGCCTGATGCTGCTGGCAACGCTGGGCATTCTCACGCCAGGCATCGCGCGCATTCCGCTGGCCATACTTCAGCAGGGCGGCTTGCCTGCATTCTTCGGCATGACGATCCTGGCCGTGCTGATCTGCGCGGCGATCGACACGGCCCTGCATCGGCGTCTGCATCCGGCATTTCTCTGGGGTGGAGGCCTGATCATCCTGTCGGTACCGTTGCGCATCAAGCTGGCGGGTACTGCAGTGTGGACGCAGTTCGCCGGATGGCTGATCGCCTGAGCTGGGTCGGACAGCCGCGGTGACCGGACACCATGCCCACGCCGCCGGCCTGCCGAATCAAGGTCACTTCGGCTTGACGAATTTCAATGTCATCCGATCGCTCTCGCCGATTGCAGCATAACGCGCCCGGTCGACATCGCGGTTGGCGAAGGTCGGCGGCAGCGCCCAGACGCCTCCCTTGTGGTCGGCAGTGTCCTTCGGATTGGCATTGATCTCCGATTGCGCGGCGAGCTTGAAGCCGGCGCCCTCGGCCATCCGGATGACGTAATCCTGGTGGACATAGCCGGAGCTGGCCTTTGCATCCTGTACCTTGTCTTTCGGCAGCCGGTGTTCGACCACGCCGAATATGCCGCCCGGCTTCAAGCTGGCATAGATGTTGGCAAAGGTCTGCCTGACGCCCGCCTCGTCGAGTTCTTCCACCCAGTTATGAATGTTCCGGAAGGTCAGCACCATGTCGGCGCTGCCAGTCGGGGCATAGCTCATCTTCGACGGCGGATGGAAGACGGCGACCTCGACCTTGCCGAACACAGCAGGCGTGGCGGCAAATTTCTTGGCCATGCGCTGACCCGAGTTGCGCTGGTACTCGTCGCTGGAAGCCGGATCGTCGCCTGCAGCGATCAATTTGCCCTTGGCCTGCAGGTAGGGCGCCAGGATCTCGGTGTACCAACCACCGCCGGGCAAGAGTTCGACCACGGTCATGCTCGGCTCGACACCGAAAAAGGTCAGGGTCTCGTAGGGATGGCGGGCCGGGTCGCGTACGACATTGGCGGGTGTGCGCTGGCTGCCAGCGATGGCTGCGCGCAGCTGGGCGTCGTCGGCCTGGGCGGCGGTTGCAGCAAGGAGAGCGCAGCCAAGCAGCGCGCGGGCGATGAATCGGTTCATTGGTTTCCTGTGGTCGGTGAGATTGCCGCAACGCGCGGCACAGCATTTTTCACGTACTTGTCGAACCAGGTCAGCATTTCATACACCAGCTGCTCGTTCGATTCCATGGCCGCATACCAGTGCGGTTCATGCGGCAGCATCACCAGGCGCGTGATGCCGCCATTACCGCGGATGGCTTCGTAGAGCTTGTTGGCCTGCAGGGGCGTGGTGCCGGGATTGGCATCGTCGGCGCCGTGCATGATCAAAAGCGGCGTCTTGATCTTGTCGGCGAAGAAAAATGGCGACACGTCCTTGTAGACAGCGCCGGCTTCCCACACCGAACGCCGCTCGCTCTGGAAACCGAAGGGCGTCAAGGTCTTGTTGTACGAGCCGCTGGTCGCCACGCCGGCGCGAAACAGGTTCGAATGCGCGATCAGGTTCGCCGTCATCAGCGCGCCGTGGCTATGACCGGTCACGCCAATGCGCTCCGGGTCGGCCACGCCCAGGCGGACCGCTTCATCGACAGCGGCTTTGGCGTCGGCAACCAGTTGCTCCATGTAGGTGTCGTACGCTTTCTTCGGATCGCCGACAATTGGGAACGATGTGTTGTCGATGATCGCGTAGCCGGCCAGCAGCAATAGACGGTAGTTTGTCAGACGCGTGAATGTGGCTTGCGAGCCCGACACCTGGCCGGCCTTGGACGCATCTGCATAGTCGAGCGGGTAGGCGTACAGGATCGTCGGCACGCGCGTGCCTTCCTGATATCCGGGCGGCGTGTAGAGCGTGAAGGACAGATCGAGACCGTCGGCGCGCTTGTATTTCACCAGGCGCTTCTTGATCGCCCGCACTTCCGGAGCCGGATCGGCGATGTGGGTGACAAGCGTAGTGCCGGAGGCGAACTTCGCTTCACCCGCGGCCGCATCGACCGGGCCGCCCAGCGTGCGCCGATACGCATTCGGCGCATCGGTGACCGACTGGTGCCAGGTCAGGAATGTTTTCGAATCGGCGCCGGTGAAGGCCAGGAAGCGTTCGTAGGTCGATCTGCTGCTGCGGAACAGGCGATCTGCCTTGTTGGTCTTGATGTCGAGCCGGTCCAGGAACGGACGGTCGCCCTCGGTCGAGGAGCCGATGCCGCTCATGAAGATCGCATCGCCTTCCTGTTGCATGACCCAGGCGCCGCTGGGCAACCGGCGCCGGATCGGCGTGCCCGGATTGGCATATTTTTCTTGCGAAGACTGATCCCACAGAATGCGCGGCGGCTGTTTCGGATCGTCCACGTTGACGATCATGCCGCGCCGCCAGTGGCGGTTTTCATCGTATTCATTCAGCAGCGCCACGCTTGGCTGTTCACCCCAGATCAAACCCCGGTAACGCTGCTCGGTGCGCAGGATTTCGGCCGGTGCGGTGGCGAACGGCGCCTTTTGCAGCATCACCTTGTCGCGTGCCGGTACCTTGACGTTCCAGTCACCACCGTCGAGCGCTTCGGCCCATACCAGGCTGGCCGGATCGGTGGCACGCCAGGTGAAGTCGCGTGGTCCCAGCGGCTCGCCGTGGATCGGTACCCGGTCGGCCAGCGGCAGCGACGCGATGTGATGACGCACCACGTTGGCCGGCCTGGCGATATCCCAGACATCGACTTCATGCGGGAAACGGTCGTAGGTGGTCACGTACGAATACGGTTTGTGGATGGTCGACACCAGTACGTGGCGGCCATCGGGCGCGACTTCGACGTCGGCGTAGCGGTCCGGCTTGCCGATCGGCGTGATGGCGCCGGTGACGGCATTGACCAGCGCAAGTTGCGCCGTGCCGTAGTAATCGAACAGGTCTTCGTCGTGCTGGTTGTTGAGCGTATCGCGGTTTTCGTAGGTGCTGCTCTGGCCCTGGGCACCGATCGATTCCTGGATGCTCGGGCCGGCCGGCGTCGCGGGTGCCGCTGGCGCGGCTCCCATTCTCGGGGGCACGAGCTTGACCAGCAACGTGCTCTGGCCGGCGATCCAGCGCACGGTATCGTCGAACATCGGATTGAGCCTGGCTCCGGGCACGCGGCGCGTGGCGCCGGTGGCGGCATCGCCGATCCAGAGTTCGACCGCATCGGCGGCCACGCTTTCGAAGGCGAAGTGCTGGCCGTCGGCACTCCACATCGGCGCACCGGTGCAGGCGCCTTCGGGCAGCTTGACCGTGCGCTCGGCGCCGTCGGCAATCTGCACCAGAGTATAGCTGCGCGCGCACGGCTTGATGCCGTAACCGCCGGGCGTATCGCGCTTGCCGTGATTCTTCGGCTCGATGCGCACGCCGGCCAGTTTCAGGAAGGGCGTGGCGACCCGGGCGATGGTTGGATGGTCCTGCTGCGACACCAGCAGCATCCTGTCGCGGGTAGGACTGACCGAAGGCGCTGGCGGCGACGGCGCGCGCATGACCTTGAGGATGTCGGCCGGCGGCTGGTTGTAGCCGGAGGATGTGGCGGCGCTGGCGGCGGCGGACTTCGGCGCCGCGGTTGCCAATTGCATGCCGGGCTGGGCAAGAACCTGCGCGGCTGCGTGAGCCGGCATGCCGCAGACGGTCAATGCGATCAGTCCGGCGCGACATAAAGTTTTTGGTGCAAACAAATGATGCTCCCCGAGGATGGAAGGCGGCCTGACATTCCCGGCCAAATGACTGCAAAGAATGTATGTTCTTTGACGCAAGCAGTCAATCCATTCCATGTGAAGCAAGCCGCTGAACGGCCTCACTCGTCGGCAAGCCGGACGATCGGCACACGGCCTACATCGACGTCGCCGACCGCGCCGCCTGGTCGTACAACCCCGACAGCACCCGCAGGAAGCGCGCCAGCTCGCTCAGTTCATGGCTTTCGGTACCGTCGCCTGTCAATGCCGAGACCAGCACCTGCTCGCGGATTTCGTAATAGCGCTGGCAGATCGCCTGACCTGCCTCATTGGTCGAATACAGCACTTCCTTGCCGCGTTTTTCGGTATGCACCAGGCCGAGCGCCTGCAATTTCTTCAGCGAGTAATTGACGATGTGCGTGTCTTCGATGTTGAGAATGAAGGCGATGTCGGCCAGCTTTTTTTCTCGCGCCCGGTGATTGATGTGATGCAGCACCAGCACGTCGGTGATCGTCATGTCCTTCATCCCGGCGGCGGCAATACAGCGCACCGCCCAGCGGTTGAACTCGTTGCTGGCGATGATGAGGCCGAATTCGAATTCGCTGAGTTCGGCGCTGCGCCCGGAGGCCAGGTGCGCCGAGGAGACGATCGGCACCTTGGGCTTGACCGGCATGACGGGCGCCGGTGATGCGGTGTTCTTGGAACCGGCCGCCGGTTGGGCGAAACCGGCTTTCTGTTCGGTTTTCGGTTTAGGCATGGAGAACCTCGTTTTGAATGGATGCGACGCCTGTGGGCGCGCTCAGGAATTTTTCAGATCGGTGACGAACATCCGGCCCGGCGAATGACTGATACAGAATGGAATGCGGCTGGCCTGGACCACGTTCTGCGGCGTCACGCCGCAGGCCCAGAACACCGGCAATTCGTCATCATGGACAGCAATCGCATCGCCGAAATCCGGCAGCGCCAGGTCGGCAATGCCGATCGCACCCGGGTGTCCCACATGCACCGGCGCGCCGTGCACTTGCGGGAACCGTCCCGATATCTCGACTGCCCGGGCGATGTCGCGACTCTTGACCGGTCGCATGCTGACGACCAGGTTGCCGTGAAAGCGTCCGGCCGGCTCGCAAGCGATGTCGGTCCTGAACATGGCGACATTGGTGCCGGCGTCGACATGCCGCAGCGGAATGCCCGCATCGATCAGCGCACTTTCGAACGAAAAGCTGCAGCCGATCAGGAACGTCACCAGGTCGTCGCGCCAAAGGTCGGCGACATCGGCAACTTCGCGCACCATCACGCCGTGTTCGAACACGCGGTAGCCCGGCAGGTCGTGCCGGATATCGGCACCGGGTGCGCAGCGCGGCGCGAACTGCCCGGGTTCCAGCACTTCGATCAATGGACAGGCGCGCGGATTGCGCTGACAGAACAGCAGGAAGTCGAAGGCATCCGCCGCCGGCAGGATCATCAGGTTGGCCTGCACATGGCCCTGCCCCAATCCGGCGGTCGGGCCGGTAAATCCTCCATCGCGGCACAGGGCGCGCAGCATGGCCGGCGAGTGCGCGGCCAGGGGGTTCGTTACAGCTTGCATGATCACAGTCCCAGGTAAGCCTTCTTGATATCGTCGTTCTTCAACAGGTCCTGCCCGGTGCCCTGCATCACGATGCGCCCGGTCTGGATCACGTAACCGTAGTCGGCAATGGCCAGCGCCTTGTGCAGGCTTTGTTCCACCAGCAGCACCGAAACGCCCTGCTGGTTCACTAGTTGAATGGTATCGAGCACCTTGGTGACGAATTTCGGCGCGATGCCCCAGGACGGCTCATCCAGCAGCAGCATTTTCGGTTTCGCCATCAGGCCGCGGCCGATCGCCAGCATCTGCTGTTCGCCACCGCTCATGGTGCCGGCCAGCTGGCTGCGGCGCTGCTTGAGGATCGGGAAAAGGTCGAACATCCGTTCGACCGAGGCCGCGACTTCATGCGCATCGGTGCGGGTATAGGCGCCCAGCTGCAGGTTGCGCTCGACCGTCAGGCGGGCGAAGATGCGGCGCCCCTCCGGTACCAGCGACAGACCAAGCGGCACCCGCAAGTGCGCCGGAATATCCTGGATCGGCTTGCCCTCCAACGTGATGCTGCCGGCATCTGCAGAGTTCAAGCCTGCGATCGCACGCAGGGTGGTCGACTTGCCGTTGCCATTGCCGCCCACCAGCGCCACCAGCTTGCCGTGGCCGACATCGAGGTCGACCTTGGAAATGGCCAGCACGCCGTCGTAACTGACTTTCAGATCACGTACCTGCAGCATCATTCTTCTCCCAGGTAGGCGGCGATCACTTTCGGATCGTTCGATACCACCGCCGGCGTGCCATCGGCGATCTTCTTGCCGTAGTCGAGCACGATGATGGCGTCGGCGATCGGCATGATCCCTTCCAGGACATGTTCGACGATCAGGCAGGAAATGCCCCGGTCGCGAATCTTGAGCACCACCTCCACCGTCTCCTTGACCTCGGTCGGATTAAGACCGGCCATGACCTCGTCCATCAACAGCAGCTTCGGTTGCAGTGCCAGCGCCCGTGCCACCGCCAGGCGGCGCTGTTCGCTGATGGTCATGCTCGCAGCCGCACGCTCGCCGTGCCGGCCGAGATTGACGAACGCCAGCAGCTCGAGCGCGGCGCGGCGGGCATTGGCGACACTGCGATCGGCCAGGAAGGCGCCGACCATCACGTTTTCCAGCGCGGTCATGCTGGTGAAGGTGCGCGCCACCTGGAACGTGCGGCTGATGCCGGCGCGAGCGCATTGTTCGGGGGTGAAACTTGTGATCTTCGCGTCGTCCAGCCAGATCTCGCCTGAGGTCGGCGGCGCATAACCTGCGATGCAATTGAACATGGTGGTCTTGCCGGCGCCGTTCGGTCCGATCAGGCCGACGATCTGGCCGGCACCCAGCGAGAACGAGACATCCTCGTTGGCGGTAATGCCGCCGAAGCGCTTGGTGACGTTTTCCACACGCAGGAGAGTCACGACAATTCTCCCTGTGCGTCGGCCATGCGGCGTGTGCGCCGCTTGCCGCTGGCGCCGCGTATCCAGCCCAGCACGCCGGTCGGGTAGTACACCGCGATGACGATGATCAGCGCCGCATAGATGATCAGGTCGGTGCCGCGCCCGGAGCCGCCGAAGATCGCCCGGGTGCCTTCGTCGATCAGGGTCAGGATACCGGCGCCCACAAGCGGCCCGAACAGGGTGCCGATGCCGCCCAGGATCGACACCAGCGCCATCTTGATCGAAAGACCTGTGCCGAGCACCGAGGCGGGGTCGATGTAGAGCTCCTTCTGCGCATACAGGCTGCCGCCCAGGGCCGTAAAAAAACTGCTGACGGCAAAGGCGATCTGCTTGTAGCGGCTGAGATTCACCCCCAGGCTGCGCGCGGCATCGGGTTCATCCTTGATGGCGCGGAAGTAGTAACCGAGATAGCTGCGTTCGATCGCAAAGTTGGCCAAGAGTGTCGCCAGCAACAGTCCCAGCGCCACGTAGTAATAGGGCACCTTGCCCGCGAAAATGAAGGCGCCCCAGCCGGTCTTGTCCATCGGGATCGTCAGGCCGACTGCAGCCCCCGCGAATTCCCAATTGGTGAACACGATCTGGACGATCTCGGCCACGGCAATCGTGGCCATGGTGAAGTAGTGCCCCTTCAGGCGAAAGCACGACCAGCCGATGATCAGGCTGATGCCGGCCGAGAGCAGGCCGCCGGCCAGCATCGCCAGCCACGGGTTGATTCCGAGTTTCGCGAACAGCAGGGTGGACGTGTAGGCGCCCAGTCCATAGAACGCCGCCTGCCCGAGCGAGATCTGGCCGGCATAGCCGCCGACGATGTTCCAGGCCACGCCCATCTGCGCGGCCATCAATACCAGGATCGCGACGTTCTGATGCGACGGACTTTGGATCAACAGCGGCAGCGCGAGCGCCAGCACCAGGCTCGCCACCAACAGCATGTGACGGGCCTGGAAGCGGGATGAAGAACGCGACACAGAATGCGACCCGGCATGCGCGGGCGGAGAAGTTTGATCGGTCATCGAGATTTCCTTGGACGGCGCGGCCTCAGGCCTTGCCCATGAGGCCTTGGGGCCGGAACATCAGCATCGCCAGGAACAGCACCAGCACCACTGCCAGCTTATACTGCGGCCCCAGGAAGAAGCCGCCCATGACTTCCACCAGCCCGACCAGCAAACCCGCCAGCAGCGCGCCCATGATGCTGCCGAAGCCGCCCAGGTTGACCACCACGAATGCGATCAGGATGAAATTGGCGCCGACCTCCGGAAAGATCGGAAAAAAGGTCGACAGCAGGCCGCCGGCCACACCGGCGCAGGCGCCACCGATCCCCCAGGCCAGCGCGAACATCTTTTGCGAATCAATGCCCATCAGGCGCGCCGCTTCCTTGTCGGCCGCGGTCGCTTCCAGCGCGGCACCGGCCTTGGTCCGGGTCAGGAAGAACCAGACACCGAGCGAAACCAGGATCGCACCGACGCCGGCAGTCACCTGCGGCAGACCGATTTGGATGCCTGCCAGCGATACATGGCCGCTGACGATCGATTTGTCGACGGTGCGAAAATCCGGCTTCCAGAAAAACTGCGCGATGCCGCGAAACAGCAGCATCAAGCCGAACGTGGTGAAGAGTTGCGAGACCATCGGTGAATTGGTGATCTTGCTGATGACGAGCTTGTAGACGATCATGCCCAGGCCGAACAGGAACAAGGCCGTTAACGGTAACGTGAAGATCGGATCGAGCGCATAGAGCGCATACAGCCAGAAGCTCGAATACATGCCGAACATCAGGAACTCGCCATGGGAAAAATTGACGATGTCCATGACGCCGAAAATTACTGTCAGGCCGATGGCCACCAGGGCATAGATCAGTCCGATCAGGACACCCGAGGCAAGCGTCTGCAACAGGATTTCTAGCGATACGTTTTCCACTGCACTTGCCCCCTGGTCCGGCTAGTCGGTTTAGTGCGTTGGTCGCGTCGACAAATTATTTTATTTGCGCTGATCCCACTTCGGCATTGGCCACACCACATCCTGCGCCGCCATGTCGAACGGCCAGACAGTGTGGTACTTGCCATCGACGATCTGGACCAAAATGCCGGCGCCGTAGATGTTCTGGCCGGTGGCGTCGAACTTGATGCCTTTCCACGGCATGATGGTTTTCTTGCCGTCGATATTGGTCTCGGTCAGCGCCTTGCGGATCGCTTCCGGTTCGGTCGAGGCGGCGCGATTGATGGCGTCGGCCAA
>JAYUWF010000420.1:0-9191 GCA_043753685.1 Herminiimonas sp. | reverse complement strand
CGCGAACCTGGGCCAACCGGACGAACCGGACTACGATGCCATTCCGAAAAAGGCGACGCTGTACGGCGCGGAACAGGCACGGCTGATCGATTGCCGCGAGCAGCTGGCGGCGGAAGGAATTGCGGCATTGCAAAGCGGCGCTTTCCACATCTCGACCGCCGGCGTTACCTACTTCAACACCACGCCGCTGGGCCGTGCCGTGACCGGCACCATCCTGGTGGCCGCCATGGCGGAAGACAACGTCGATATCTGGGGCGATGGATCGACCTTCAAGGGCAACGACATCGAGCGCTTCTACCGCTACGGCCTCTTGGTCAATCCGGCGCTGCGCATCTACAAGCCCTGGCTCGACGACCGCTTCATCCAGGAACTCGGCGGACGAAAGGAAATGTCGGAGTTCCTGATCAAGTCCGGCTTCGACTACAAGATGTCGGTCGAAAAAGCCTACTCCACCGACTCCAACATGCTGGGCGCAACGCATGAAGCGAAGGACCTGGAGCATTTGAACAGCGGCATGCAGATCGTCGAGCCGATCATGGGCGTGGCTTTCTGGCGCGACGACGTCGAGGTCAAGCGCGAAGAAGTGCGGATTCGTTTCGAGGAAGGTCGTCCGGTCGCCCTGAACGGCGTGGTCTACACGAACATGGTCGAGCTGTTGCTGGAAGCGAATCGCATCGGCGGGCGCCACGGACTCGGCATGAGCGATCAGATCGAAAATCGCATCATCGAAGCCAAGAGCCGCGGCATCTATGAAGCGCCCGGCCTGGCGCTGCTTTTCATTGCCTATGAGCGCCTGGTCACCGGCATTCACAATGAAGACACCATCGAGCAATACCGCGACAACGGCCGCCGGCTCGGGCGCCTGCTATATCAGGGCCGCTGGTTCGATCCGCAAGCCATCATGCTGCGCGAATCGGCGCAGCGCTGGATCGCACGCGCCATCACCGGTGAAGTTACCGTTGAACTGCGCCGTGGCAACGATTACTCGATCCTCAATACCGAGTCGGCCAATCTGACCTATCACCCGGACCGCCTGACGATGGAAAAAGGCGAAGGCGCATTCACGCCGCAAGACCGCATCGGCCAGCTGACGATGCGCAACCTCGACATCGTCGACACACGCCAGAAGCTCGGCATCTACAACAAGGCCGGTCTCCTGTCATCGAACCCGTCGGTGGTGCTGCCGCGCCTGGGCAATGACGAATGACGACGAACGAATGACGACGAACGTTAATCCCTTACTCCAAAAGCCGGACTTTCAACCATGAGCAATCAATTCGATCAGGTCAGCGTCGTCAAGCAGGCGAACGTTTATTTCGACGGCAAATGCGTATCGCACACGGTGCTGTTCGCGGACGGTACCCGCAAGACCATCGGCGTGATCTTTCCATCGTCACTGACGTTCAATACGGGCGCCGCAGAAATCATGGAAATCAATGCGGGAAAATGCAGGATTCGCCTGAGTGGCGAAACGGATTGGTCGACCTACGAAGGCGGTCAGCGCTTCACGATTCCCGCCAATTCGAGTTTCGACATCGAGACGGTCGAGTTGCTGGATTACGTCTGCCACTTCGTCTGAGCGGCGGATCCGTGGCGGCGCCGGCAAACGATCAGACGTAGACCGGTTCCGGCTCCAGCAAGACGCCGAAACGCGCTTGTACGTCCGCCCGGATAGCGGCTGCCAGCTGCATCACATCCGCGCCGGTCGCATTGCCGCGATTGATCAGCACCAGCGCCTGTTTTTCATACACGCCGGCTGCGCCGAGCGAGCGCCCCTTCCAGCCGCATTGATCGATCAGCCAGCCGGCCGCGAGTTTGTAGCTGCCGTCGGCTTGCACATGGCTCACCAGATTCGGCATCTGCGCCAGCAATGCGTCGCGGGTGGTAGCCGATACCACGGGATTCTTGAAGAAGCTGCCAGCGTTGCCGATTGCCGCAGGATCCGGCAGCTTGCGCGTGCGGATCGCGATGACGGCGGCGCTGATGTCGGCGGGGGTGATGGTCGCTGCTGGAACCATCGCGCTGCAGGAACTTCCGCCACTGGCCAAACTGCCCGGGTTGCCGGCGCTGCTCGGCGTGGAAGCGGTTGCCGAGCGCCTCGCCAGTTCCTGCTGCAGTTCGGCATAGCCCAGGTTCGCCTGCCACTGGACTGGCAACACGAACGTCACATCGAGGATCACGGCCCTATCGCGCAGGTCATGCTTGAAGATGCTGTCGCGATAGCCGAAACGGCAACCGGCACGGTCCAGAACGACGATCTCGCCGCTCTCCATGTCGAAGTAGCGCACCGATTCGATCAGGTTGCCGACCTCGACGCCGTAGGCGCCGATGTTCTGGATCGGAGAGGCGCCGACGCTGCCGGGAATCAGCGAAAGATTTTCCATGCCGCCGATGCCGTGCGCCAGGGTCCACTGCACCAGGCCATGCCAGGGTTCGCCAGCCTGGGCACGAACGTACACCGCAGAATCGTCGCCATCGCCTTGGACGATCGCGATACCGCGGCCGACCATGTGCAGCACCAGGCCGGGAAAGTCGCCAGTCAGCAGCAGGTTGCTGCCACCGCCCAGCACCAGACGCGGCAAGTGCGCCAGCGCCGGATCGCGCCTGACCTGCTGCAGCGTGCCGACATCGGCCACTTGCAGATAGGCTTGTGCGCTGGCCTCGATACCGAAGGTATTCAAGGCGCGCAAGGAAAAATCGGCGTGGATCGGAAGAGCAGTCGGCATGGCGGGCGATTATAGAGCAGTTGTCCAACCGTTATGAGCATCCGCACATGCCCGCCGTTTCGACATCCGGCCTGAACCGAAGCAAAAAGTCATTATGCAATTTACCTTAAACTTATTAATATTCTTTCACCCGATTCCGGTTCATTGTCACCATCAGCATCCTTGCGATGCTTAGCTTAAGGAAATATTGCCATGCCATCGTTCGATGTCGTTTCAGAAGCCAACCTGGTCGAAGTCAAGAATGCGGTCGATCAAGCCGGTAAGGAAATCGGTACCCGCTTCGATTTCAAGGGCAGCGATGCCCGCGTCGAACAAAAGGAACGCGATCTCACCGCCTATGCCGACTCCGATTTCCAGCTCAGCCAGGTGCGCGATGTATTGACCGGCAAGCTGGTCAAGCGCAATGTCGATGTGCGCTTCCTCGACATCGGCAAGATCGAGAAGATCGGCGGCGACAAGGTCAAGCAAGTCATCAAGATCAAGAACGGCATCGAATCGGATGCCGCAAAAAAAATCGTCCGGATCGTCAAGGACAGCAAGATGAAGGTACAGGCCAGCATCCAGGGCGAAGCGGTCCGCATCACCGGCGCCAAGCGCGACGACCTGCAGGCGGCGATGGCGCTGCTGCGCAAGGAAGTCGCCGACCTGCCGCTGGAATTCAATAACTTTCGCGACTGAGCTTCATTCATGTACGGACGATCGGCCATCACCACGCTCATTCCCCTGCGTTCACGCTACGCGGCAGCTGCCTTGCTGGCGCTGGTGACGTGGACCGCGACGGGCGCGGTGCAGGCGATCGAAATCGGCGTGGTTGGGCTGTTCCCGGGCAAGGCGGTCCTGGTGGTCGACGGCGCACCACCGAAGACCTACACGGTCGGCAGCCAGATTGCCAGCGGCAGCAAGCTGACGGCGGCCGACGACCAGGCGGCCACCTTCAGCATCAACGGCAAGTCGCTGGTGATTCCGATCGGCAGCCACGTCAACCGGGTCACGCCCGGCGCCGGCGGCAGCATCACCCTGCAGGCCGACAGCCAGGGGCATTACATCACCCTGGGGCAGATCAACGGCGGCAGCATCCGCATGCTGGTCGATACCGGCGCCACCCTGATTTCCCTGCCAGCCGCCGACGCGGTCCGGCTCGGCATCGATTACCGCCGCGGGCAACCCGGTTTCGTGACGACCGCCAACGGCAGTGCGGCGATCTACCGCGTCAAGCTGGAATCGGTCCGCCTCGGCGACCTGCAGCTGTCGCAGGTCGATGCAGCCGTGCAGGAAACCGGCTTGCCATTCGCCCTGCTCGGCATGTCCTTCCTGAGCCGCACGGATATCAATCGCTCCGGCAGCCAGATGACGCTGACCAAGCGGTACTGACCGATCAGGCGCCCAGCCGGATCGTGGCAGGTCCGCCAGGTAGCCCGTTTCCTGTTTTGAATCGTTTGCATTACGATAAGTTCGATATCGTACAGACGTCGCTGTACCGCCTTCCTATCCTTCTGTTGAACACTTCCACATCGCGGGCGAGCCGATTCGAGGCGCGTCCCGCCACCTGCAGCACACGGTATCGTCCGTCGATTCTTCCAGGAATACTCCAATGTCCAGCACCGTCGCTTCAACCGCAGACCTGTTTCAGAAAATCCAGCATATCCGTGTCGGTATGTTGACGACGCACGGGGAAGGCAACACCTTGCTGAGCCGCCCGATGACCAGCCAGAATGTCGACAAGGAAGGCTTGTTGTGGTTTTTCACCTCCGACCAGGCAACCGTGGCGGAAAACATCCAGCGCCAGGCCAACGTCAATGTCAGCTTCACGGCGCCCGGTGATAGTCTGTATGTCTCGGTCTCGGGCCAGGCAGAAGTCATCAAGGACCGTTCGGTAATCCGCGACATGTGGAATCCGATGGTCGGCGCCTGGTTTCCGGGTGGACCGGACGATCCGCATGTCGCCCTGTTGAAAGTGACCGTCAGCGGCGCCGAATACTGGGACTCGGACAAGAGCAAGATGATGCAGTTGTTTGCCATGGCAAAAGCTGCCGTCACGGGCGAGCCGCCGACGTCCATCGGCGAGCACAAGAAGATCACGCTTTAAACCGCAGTGATTGCGATCGGGACCACGCGATGCTCAAGTATGTTCTGGCTTATGGTGCGACCGCACTTGCATTCTGTGCGCTCGACTTCGCATGGCTGACCGTGGTGGCGCCAAAGTTTTACCAGGCGCAGATCGGCGCGCTGCTGCTGGAGAGACCGAACCTGCTGCCGGCACTGGCGTTCTACGTCCTGTATGTCGCCGGCCTGGTGATCTTCTGCGTGGCGCCGGCGCTTGAGTCGGGCGCCTGGACGCGTGCAATGGTGCTGGGCGCCCTGCTCGGCCTGGTGGCATATACCACTTACGACCTGAGCAACCTGGCCACGCTCAAGGGGTGGAGCACTTCCTTGAGCCTGGTCGACATGTGCTGGGGAGCCGTCGCATCCGCCGGCGCGAGTACTTGTGGTTATTTCGGCGCACTGCTTGCGGACCGATTCACAGGCTGATTTGCGCCTGAAGCACCGGCACCGGCTGCCGCACTATCGCAAAAATCTCAACATTTCTAGCTCCCCGATGTGCCTCCACGCCTTTATTTACGCCATTCTCCTGATTTTTATCAATGCATAAACGGCATTTGTCGTCTCGGCATCCAAATTCCCGCAACAAAAACTTTCAAATAAATATAAACTCTAAGTAACATTATGAGTATTTACCACTAGTTCCATTATTTCCCGGTTGCCAAGGCGCTTATTGGGATGGAATTGCGAAATCATTAACCTTCACGGCTTGCACTTCATTCATAGGTCCTTGATCAATGGCAGGAGTACGCGACAATTTCGTTGGGCCTGACCACGCGGCGGTCGATGCGACGGGTCCTGCCGCGCCCTGGATCCCGACAGACATCCAGATCGGCGCCAACCTTGTCATCGTGCTTGCCTGTCTCTTCATCGCCGCGGTGGTGGTCTACCTGGTGCGCAAGCGGCCCGACCTGGGCACGAGCCAGGCCCTCCTGGTGTTCGCAGCTGTCCCCATGATCAGCGGTGTCGGCAGCCTGATGTCCGGGCTGGCGCGCGTCCAATCCATCGGCTGGCTGGCCGATGCCGGCGTGACCTTCGTCGCGGTTTCGGCCGCAGGGATCGCCTTGTTCGCATTGAAGCTGTTGCCCGGTCTGTTGAAAATGCCGAGCCGCGCCAAGCTGGCCGAAGTGATTTCACTGCTCGAACATGAGATTGCCGAACGCCGGCTTGCCGAAGAAGCCTTGCGCGCCGCACATGCCGATCTCGAGTCGCGCGTGGTGACGCGTACCGCCGAGCTCTACCACCGCAACCGCGAGCTGTACGCGGAAATCATCGATCACAACCGGGTCGAGGCGGCACTTCGCGAAACGCAGCTGGTGCTCAGCAGTGCACAACGGCTGGCCTTGTCGACCGCCGGCTTCAACCGCACCAAGATTTCCTCCGATCTGCTGACCTTGTTGGCCGAGAACCACCCCTTTCCGACTTCCGCCATCTACCGGCTGGACCGCCGCGACGGTCGCTTCCGCTGCATCGCGATGCACGGAATGCCGTACGATGGCTTGAGCGGTTTTCAATGCTCCCAAGCCTTGCTCACGCGTGCCGCCGAAAGCGGAAAGATCCTCAAGGTCGCCTGTAACAAGGCCGCTGGCAATGCAAGCCTCGCCGGCGACGAACCGAATCCCTATGTCGAGGCGCTGATCGTACCGGTCATGTATGAAGAGCGCTGCCTGAGCATCGTGATCCTGGCGGGTACCCGGCGCTTTGCACCGAGCGATGTCGCGTTCGTCGAAAGCCTGCGGGTGCAACTCGGCGCGACACAGCACAACCTGCAGCTCTATGCTGATTGCAAGTTCATGGCCGATCAGCTGCATATTCGCAATCTGGAAATCGCGGAAAAAAATCTGCAGCTCGAAGAAAGCAGCCGGATCAAGTCCGAATTTGTCGCCAACATGTCCCACGAATTGCGTACGCCGCTCAATGCAATTCTCGGCTTCACCGGCACCCTGCTGATGGGCTTGCCCGGCCCGCTCACATCGGAACAGGACAAGCAATTGCGGACAGTGCAGGCCAGCGCACGTCACTTGCTGTCGCTGATCAACGACCTGCTCGACGTGGAAAAAATCGAGAGCGGCAAACTTGACATCAAACGCGAGGAAGTCGTCCTGCAGACTGCGATTCGCGAAGTATTCGAAACGCTCGAACCGCTGGCGGCGCAAAAGAAACTGGATCTTCGCATCACCATGCCGCAGGCGCCGATCCTGATCCATACCGATCGACGGGCGCTCAGCCAGATCATCATCAACCTGCTCAACAACGCCATCAAGTTTACCGAAGCGGGCCAGGTCTCGGTACGCCTGTCGCGCCGACGGACCGGGACTTTCGGAACGGTCGAAGTGGTGATCTCCGATTCCGGAATCGGCATCCTGCCGGAACGCCAGAGCCACCTGTTTCGCGCCTTTACCCAGCTCGATGCGAGTTCGACCCGGCGTTTCGACGGCACCGGACTGGGCCTGTATCTCAGCCAGCGGCTGGCCGGACTGGTGGGCGGCGAACTGCGCTGCAAGAGCGTGTTCGGCAAGGGCAGTGTGTTCACGCTGGCATTACCGGTGGGGCAGGCATGAGCGCGCGGGTCCTGGTCATCGAAGACAATCAGACCAACCTGGAGCTGATGCGCTACCTGCTGCAGGCCTATGGGCATCAGGTGGTGGCAGCCAGCGACGGTTGCGAAGGCGTGTCGCTGGCCAAGGACGCAGGTCTGGCCCTGATCATTTGCGATATCCACCTGCCGAAACTGGATGGCTTCGGCGTCATCCGAAAGCTCAAGTCCGACCTGTACACGCAGACCCTGCCGGTGATTGCCGTGACGGCACAGGCAATGGTCGGCGACCGCGACAAATTGCTCACCGCCGGTTTCGATGGCTACTTATGCAAGCCGATCGATCCGGAATCTTTCGTTTCACAGGTGGAGGCTTTCCTGCCGGCCCACCTGCGATCGGTACGACCCGCAGCATGCAACCGCAGCACCTCCAATCAGACAGTAACGGCCAAACGCCGCCCGGCACTGTCTTAACCGTTTTATTTTTTTACTGAGAGACTCATTTCATGGCAACCATCCTCATCGTCGACGATCACGCACTCAATCGCGCATTCCTCATGACACTGCTGGGCTACACCCCGCACCGATTGCTGGAGGCGGCTGACGGTAAAGAAGGATTGTCGATGGCCCAGCGCGAGCGACCCGACCTGGTCATCTCCGATATCCTGATGCCGAACATGGACGGCCATGAATTCGTCATGCGCATGCGCACCGACGCGGCCCTGGCCGACACACGGGTGATCTTCTACACCGCCGGCTATCACGAGGCGGAGGCCCGCGTGATCGCCCGCGCCTGTGGCGTCAACCACGTGCTGACCAAGCCTGCGGAGCCGGAGATGATTTTGCGCACCGTGCAGGACGTGCTCGGCTTGCCCCGCGAATTGCAGGTGCTGCCGGCGCTCACGGCACCGCCGTCCGAAGGCAGCCGTTTCACGACGGTCGACAATCAGCTGGCCGAATATCTGGTCGAACTCGAAAGCAGCCAGACGCTGCTGGCACAACTGGTCGCAACGCCAGGGTTCATCGACCCCGACGCACCGCTGCGCGAGAACGCAATCCAGCGCCTGTCGGCGTCGCTGGTGAAACTGCAAAGTGCCGCCATGCGCATGTCGACCCTGGCCGAAGTCAGCCAGGAAGTCGCTGCCGAAGCGGCCGATGCGATGCACCGTGGCGGCCAGTCGAGGCGCGGCATGCCGCCCATTGACGACGCTACAGAAGACTTGCTGGAAGGGCCGAGGGTATCGAATGAACGTGCCCGATTCCAGGCACGCTTGGCAAGGACGCTGCACAATTGCGGTTACGCACACGACAGCCCGACCGTGCTCGCGCGCGAGTTCAATTTCCGCTTCTCTGGCCGGCCGGTGACGATCCATGCGGCCCGCAAATGGCTGGTGGGCGAATCGATGCCGACCCAGGACAAGCTGCGCATCCTGGCGCAGTGGCTGGGTGTGACGGCGGAATGGCTGCGCTTCGGCGACGCCGCCCAGGAGGCCGGCACCACGTTGCGCACGCCGGCGCCGAAGAATTCGGACGAGGGGCGGCTATTGGCCAACCTGCTGGAACTGGATCCCTATCATCGCCGTCTGGCGCATGACTTCGTCACCATGCTGGCCGAAAAATCCATGCCCAAGGGCGGCGTCAACCGGCCCGGCAAGCCGGGACGGCACAGCGAGCGAATCAACCTCGAGTAGAGCAGATTTCGTAATGGCATATCCGCGCTACGCACCGCTTCGAGCCACATTGCGGCGTTGCAGCTCGCTTGTGTGGCCCGCCACACGGCGCTCACTGCGCCTTGCACTGCGGCCCGAATCGGTACGCATCACGAATAC
>JAYUWF010000419.1:0-9199 GCA_043753685.1 Herminiimonas sp. | reverse complement strand
ACGTTCATCACGTTGCACAGCTATAAAAGAATGGCGCCAGCGTTTGCCTGGCGCCATCTTTTGTTTTGTCGAGGTGAGGATGGTTTGCGAAATGTCGCCGACTGGGTCAGGACACGCCTCAGGACTTCACCCAGGAAGTCATCCGCGGCTGCGACGAGACCCGGAATTCCATATTGGTGATGCCGATGGATCCGACCGGTCCGGTGACAAAATTTAGCCCCGGCTTTACCGGGAACAAGAAGTTGTCTCTTAAGAAGATGTCGGTGTGGCAGTTTGCACTGGCATTATTCAGTTGCAGCTTGATTTCTTCCCACAGCCCATCCGTAATCCAGCCATACAGAAACAATTGATTGGGATACAAGGGACTGTCAGCGTCCAGATATCCTTTCTGATGTTCTTGCAGTGCAGGATGCTGCGGCGGTGATTTGCCGACGTACAGGTCGATCCAGCCTTCGTTGATGGAGTAGGCATCTTCCTTCTGATACAGGCTGTCTTTGAGCAGCAGTTGCCACTTGCAACTCAACTCGATCCTTTTTTCCAGGCCCCACTTCTCGGTCCACATCGACTGACCATCGCTGACGGTCAGTTGGGTTCGGATGATCTGGCCGATCAGGACGGGTTCCATCGCCCGAAGCTCATCGAGCCGTTCATGCAGATTCCAGAAGAGCCATTTTGTCCGTTCGCATTCACTCATGTTCGGGAGATCTGCTGCCCGGCGAGCACCATGCTGCTCCAGGCCGCGCATGACGTCTCGACGCGCCTTTTCATTCAATTCATCCGAATCGATTCCAAATTTCAAACTGCTATGACTTTGCATGCCGCCTCCGAGAGGGCCATTTGCGCAGTTGAAGTCAACGGCAAACGGCTTTGATGAAACTACGGATAACTTCAGCAAGGGGCATGACGACCGACTTTTTCGCTAACGATAATGTATTGAAACACTTGGTAACGTGGTCGAATTGTCTGGTGCCCTCGCCAGATTGGTCTGGTTAGACTGACATGACAGGCTAGAAATCCCGAGATAAAAGAAATAACCGATTGGATTTGACCGAAACGGATCAGGTCGAATGATTACCGTAAGTTCAACGAACGAGAGTCGAACAGGCGCGCATCCATGAACCGGAGATCCGACGCAACAGCGATCGGCGTTGCACATTGATCCAGCACGTCGCGTTGCAGATCGACTCCTGGAGCGATTTCTATCAAGGTCAGCTCCGCATTGCGCATTTCAAAGACGGCGCGCTCCGTTACATACAATACTGGCGTGCCCAGCCCCGCGACATACGGGCCATTGAAACTCAGATGGGCAACCTCGGCGACGACCTTCTTCAAGCGGCCTTCGGTGATGATTTTCAGCTGACCGTGCGCCGCCTCGATGGTCAGGCCGCCAGCGGTGAGGGTGCCGACAAAAATCAGCGCCTTGGCAGTCTGGGTAATATTGATGAACCCACCGACGCCCGCAATCATCGTTTGATCACCCTGTCCGAATTTACTGACATTGACGTTGCCGTGCGCATCGAGTTCAGCCAGGCCCAGGATTGCCAGGTCAATACCGCCGCCGTCGTAGAAGTCGAACTGTGCGGGTTGATCGACCACCGCCTCCGGATGAGCCGAGGCGCCGAAGGACAAGCCGTCCGCCGGGGTGCCGCCGACTGGGCCGGCTTCCACCGTCAGCGTGAAGCCGCCGATGCCTTCGGCTGCCGCCAGCGCTGCAACGCCGGCCGGCATGCCGACGCCAAGATTGACGACCCGCGGCGCCCGCGCCACCAGTTCCAGCAAGGCGCGGCGCTGGGCGATGGTTCGGGCGTCGAGCGCAGGCGGCGTGACCTGTTGCGACGTAACGGTTACGGAAGCGGAGGTAGAAACCGGGCCGCGCCATGCGGCAAGGTAAGCCGCGTTGTAGGGTTCGCCAAACGTCATGTGATGTTCGGCAGGGTCGGCGCAGACGACCACGGCGTCGACCAGGATGCCTGGAACATGGATGGCCTGCAAATTCTCATGATGATCGACCAGGTACTTGACCTGCGCAATGACGATGCCGCCGGAATTGCGCGCAGCCTGCGCAATCGACAGCAACTCATGATGGAATGCTTCTTCATGGGTACTCAGATTGCCGTTTGCGTCGGCTGCCGTGGCGCGGATCAAGGCGCAATGAATCGGAAAGCTGGGATAGAACAGGTAGTCGTCGCCGCGAAAGGTCAAGGCTTCGACCCATTGATGACGCAGCGGATCGGCAGCGGCGCGCGCTTCGACGGCCTCGGCACGTGCGCGCGCATTGACTGCGGCGCCATGGTAACGGGAGTCGAGTTCCGAGCGCGGGTCCACGAAGGTATGCAGGCCGACCTTGGTCAGGACGCCAGGCTTGCCGCCTGCAATGGCGCGATAGAGGTGGGTCATCACGCCTTGCGGCAGGTTGTAGGCTTCGCATTCTTCGGCGATGGCAAGGTGGCCCAACCGGGTGGCGGAACGCCAGTGTCCGCCGACGATACGGTCCGTCATGCCGCGATTGGCGAAATGATTGACGCCACGGTTAGCGCGGTCCCCCTGTCCAGCGGAGTAGACCAAGGTAAGATTGCATGGCAGTCCGGTCTGGAGAAAGCGCCGCTCCAATGCATGAGTAACGGCCTCCGCGTGCCCGGCGCCGACAAATCCTGCACAGGCAACCGTCCATCCGGATTGCACCAGTTCGGCGGCTTGCGCCTCGGTGATTATTTTCATTTTTTTATTATGAGCCATCGTTTGCAAAACGGCGTATTTGCGCCCGCGCTGTCTCCTCAGCGCGGCGCAGGGATCTCTGCCGAGAATCTGTCAGAGCTGGCGTGTCTCGAACGTATTGCAGGTTTTCATGTCGCCGGATTCGATGCCACGCTTGAACCAGCGGACCCGCTGTTCAGAGGTGCCATGCGTGAAGGAGTCAGGCACCACGTAACCCTGTGCCTGGCGCTGCAAGGCATCGTCGCCGATCGCAGTGGCTGCGGCCAGGGCGCTTTCCACGTCACCGGCTTCGAGAATCTGACGCGCCTGGTTGGCATGAAAAGCCCACACACCGGCGTAACAGTCCGCCTGCAATTCGACTCTTACCGACAATGCGTTCGCTTGCGCCGTCGAGGCCCGCTGGCGTGCGGTGTCGACCTTGGCCATCGTACCAACCAGGTTTTGCACGTGATGGCCGACCTCGTGGGCGATGACGTAAGCCTGGGCAAAGTCGCTGGCGACGTTGAAGCGCTCCTGCATCAGTTTGTAGAACGCCAGATCGATGTACACCTTTTGATCGCCTGGGCAATAAAAAGGACCACTCGCTGTCTGACCGGTGCCGCAGGCAGTCGGCGTACTGCCGGAAAAAATCCGCAGCTTGGGCTTGACGTAGGTACCGCCACGCGCGGCAAACAGTTGTGTCCAGGTGTCTTCCGTATCAGCCAGGACTGTCGACACCAGGCGCGTGGTGCGGTCGGTGGCAGGCGCATGGGGGGCGGGCGCGTTCTGTGCCACCGGCGCAGCGCCACCGCCATTTAACATGCTGAGAACGGTTCCCGGACTGATGCCGAAAAAATAGGAGGCGATCAGTGCAATTGCGATCGACCCGATACCGACGGAGCGTCCGCCGAGGTTGAAGCCGCCGCCCCCGCCACCGCCGCCACTGTCTCCACGGACATCTTCGACGTTGTCACTTTCGCGATTACCTTCCCATTTCATTGCAGTACCCCAATCATGTTGTGGCGCAGGCAGTTTCGAATCGAGCCCCCACGCGGCAGAAAACCCTCGGCGAAGTTTAGCTGATTTCAAACTTACAACTTCGCTTCCTACCTAACTTTGTCCTGCGGGCTTGTATGCCGGCGCGCAGCGTTGATCGAAGCGTTTGCCGACCGGCGGCCTGAAGGTAGGCGGTCGTTTCAAAGCGAATTCACCGTGATCCGGAGATCGCCGATGCGGACAGTCTGGCCGCTGCGAATTTTGCAGGTCTTGCGCAGTTCGACCTCGCCATCCACGCTGACGACGCCGGAGGCGACCAGGCGTTTGCCGGCACCGCCGCTGTCGCAAATGCCGACCAGTTTCAGCAGTTGATTCAATTCGACGAATTCGTCGTTCAGGCGAAAGTCTACGGATTCCATGATTCCCATTCAAGCGGAGGGCAGGTTGAAGATATCGACGTGGTCGAGGGCGTCGGCTGCCACGAAGCCGAATACTTTTGCATAAAAATACAATTCGGCTTCGAGGGCCCGTCGGATATTGGCTGCCTGCCGAAAACCGTGCTGCTCCGTTTCGAAGGTCAGATAGGCCACTGGCAAGCCCTTCGCCTTCAGCGCATCGAACATTGTCTGCGACTGATTCGGCGGAACCACCTTGTCCTGCAACCCCTGGAACAGGATCAACGGCGTCGCCAGCCGATCGACATGATGAATCGGCGAGCGCTGGCGGTAAAGTTCCTGTTGCTCCGGGTATGGTCCGACCAGGTGGTCGAGGTAGCGCGACTCGAACTTGTGACAATCGCGGGCCAATGCTTCCAGGTCGCTGACACCGTAATAACTGGCGCCGGCCTTGAAAAAGTCGTGGAACGTCAACGCCGCGAGGGTGGTGTAACCCCCAGCGCTGCTGCCGCGAATGGCAATGCGTTGGGGATCGACGTCGCCCCGTTCGGACAGGAAGCGGGCGGCCGCAATCGCATCGTCGACATCGACCACGCCCCATTGTCCGTAAAGCCGTTCCCGATAGGCGCGTCCATAGCCGGTGCTGCCGCCGTAATTGACATCGACGACGGCAAAACCGCGACTGGTCCAGAACTGGATCGACAGGTTCAGGGTTGCGCTGGCGGTCGACGTCGGGCCGCCATGGCTGATGACCAGCAAGGGTGGACGCTCGCCACCGGCGGCGCTGAAATCACGGTTTTGTGGCGGATAGAAAAATGCATGCGCGCTCAGGCCATGGGATGTTGGAAACTCGATCGCCAGCGGCATCGACAGGTAGCCCGGATCGATCGCCAGCGTAACGGCGCGCCGCAGGAGCGTGCAGGCCAGCGTCGTCAAATCGATGCGCACGATGCTGTTCGGCTGATCCGGTGCGCCGGCCAGGATGACGGCAAAACCATTGCCGACCTTGACGTCGCCGATGCTGCGAAACGGCAACGGTATGTCTCTCAATTTCAATGAAACCGCATCGAGGCGGCCCAGGCGCCAGTGGCCGTCCTGCACGTCACTGCAGATGAGGTTGCCGTCTGCCTCGAAACCGTAGGTGCTCATGCCGAAGTTCCACTGGGCGCGACCGAATTCGGCGGATGCCGGCAACAGTGCTTCGGCAGTCTGCGCGCGCCAGCGATACAGGTTCCACCAGCCTGAGCGGTCGGAGACGAAATGCAGTTCGCCTTGTGGCGACCACTCCGGCTGGAAGATTGATTCGCGCCGGCCGCCCGCGACGAGACGCGGTGTTCCCGGGCGGCCATCCGCGCCCAGCGTAGCCAGCCACAGACAGGTGCCGTCCCACGGCATGTCGGGATGATTCCACGACAACCATGCAAGCTGGCTGCCGTCCGGACTCAGTCGCGGTGCGGCGAAGAAATCGCTGCCCTCGACCAGGATCGACTCTTCGCCGTGTGCGGCCAGGTCGATGGCCACGAGCGTGTTGACCGGCTCCTGCGCGCCATCGCGGTGGTCTTCCCGCACTGCGATCAGGCGTCCTCGTCCCACGTCCATGACGAAATCAGCGTAGCGCAACAGGGCGCCGGCATCGACTGTGACCGGCTGCGGCGGCGCATCGGCGCCCAGCGCCTGACGATAGATGCGCTGGTCGGGGAAATGCGAGAAATACGCAGCGCCATCGGCAATCCGATATGCGCCGCCACCATATTCATGGACCCGGGTGCGAGCGTTCCAGGGCGGCGCCAGCATGTCCTCGGTGCGGCCCGCATCGTGACGCACCAACACGCATCTGCCTTGCTCGCCTGGCCGCGACTCGACCCAGAAAATGTGGCCGGCATGGATCGCAATCTGGTCCAGGCCCACGGCGTCGCTGACGATTGCAGCCGACGTGATCGGCGAGGCCCAGGTACCGTGGCGCGCCGATACGGTTGTTGCCGGTGCGCCAGGTGGACCTTGCTTGACTGGGTCCAGAGACTTCCCGGAAGAGGTTGGAGCGGTCGTATCGTTCATCGAGCAAGGGCTCCAGTACGTGATTCAGCGCCGTGCCGGCGCAATGCTTTCGGCGTAGTCATAGAGCGCGCCAAGGATTTCCTCACCGCGTTCGCCGGCGGACTCCGAAAGCCGATCGATTTCTTCGAAGAGCTGGTCGACAGTACGCGCACCGCCGCTGCCGTCGAACAGGCGGGCAGCGCGATGCTGATCCCAGCGCTCGGCCTCGATATCCGACAAGGTCTGCGGAAAATTGCGGGCACGATAGCGAAACACCAGTTCCTCCAGGCGCCCATCGTCGAAATGCGGTAGCGCCGCCGACATGCGCGCCGGCGTCATGGCACGCAATTGGGTCAGCAAACGGCGGTCGTTGTTGCCGACGAATCCACCATACAGATCTTCATCCACGTCGACCGGCCCGTCCGGCGCCCGTTGGAATACTTGTTGCCACAGGGCGGTAGGCAATTGCCGGGTCGCGGCGCCGTCCGCATGGCGCCGTGCAACATCAAGATCGATCTGCCAGCGTTTGGCCATTTCGGCCGACAGGATCTTCAGGTTGTTGATGACGATCGGCGATTTGTTGACGTGGATGGTCTTGATCGGCAGTCGCGTCACACCCTCTGGCAGCGCCTCGGTTTTCGAAAACATCCGCAGCCGGATCTCGTCGGCGCTCAATCCGTCCAGCAATGCGGGGTCCTGCGCCAGGTCCCAGACGATCACTTCGTTCTTGTTGGTCGGATGGATCGCCAACGGCCATACCAGAGCGATGCAGCCGCGCTCGGCCGGCACCATGCCGGTCACGTGCAGCAGTGGCCGGCGCTGCGGCAAGCCGATCTCTTCGTTGACCCGATCCTTCTTGTGCAGCGCCAGGCAAAATTCGAACAGTTTCGGCTGTCGGCTGCGGATCAGACGCGCCAGGGCGATGGTAGCGCGTACGTCGGACAGCGCGTCGTGCGCGCTCTCGTGCGCTAGGCCGTTTTCCCGGCTCAGATGCTCCAGCTTGAAGCTGGCGCGTCCATCCTCGTGGCGCGGCCACTTGATGCCGTCGGGACGCAACGCATAGGCAGTGCGCACCATGTCGAGAATGTCCCAGCGGCCGCAATCGTTTTGCCATTCCCGTGCATAGGGATCGATCAGGTTGCGCCAGAACATGAAGCGCGTGATTTCATCGTCGAAGCGAATGGTGTTGTACCCGACGCCGATGGTGCCACTGGCGGCAAATGCCTGTTCGATGCCGGCAGCAAACTCGTGTTCCGGAATGCCTCGCTGCAGACACAGTTGCGGCGTGATGCCGGTGATCAGACAGGATTGCGGGTCTGGCAGGAAATCCGGCGCCGGCTGGCAGTACAACATGATCGGCTCGCCGATCTCATTGAGCTCCGCATCGGTGCGAATGGCGGCGAACTGCGCCGGCCGGGCGCTGCGCGGTTGCACGCCAAAGGTTTCATAATCGTGCCAGAGAAAAGTATGCGATGGCATTGGTCAGGCTTCGTCAAAGTGGGCGAGGTGCGGTCAGCGGATGGCAGGCAGGGCGCCCACCACAACGCGCGCTGGTTCGAGCATGCCATATCTAGATTGCAACATCGAGCATGCCGCAGCAGGCCTCTGGCCGCTTGAGCCGGGTCATGGATTATCTAACAGACAAGGACAAACCAGAACGGTTTTGTCATGCGCGATGGTGAAAATCGGGTGCGGTCGCGGCCATCGAATGCGAGTTCTCGTCAGAGCAGAACCGCCTGGCTGACAGCTTCGAACTGCAGTTCGGTTTCGCGAAAGATCGCAGCGTAGTCGGTTTCCTGCAGGCCGAGACTATCCCAAGCCGACTGCGATACCGGAGGCACCCGGTCGTCTTCGACGCCATCGAGATCCAGACCTTGCACGATCGAATTGGCGACGTGCACGATCGAGGCGATCGAACCACTGCCGAAGGAATCGGGCTCATGATGGCCGCTGATGGCGTTCTGGATCACTTCCGAAAAATTCCATTGCGCCGCCAGGGCTTGCCCGACTGCCACATGGTCGGTCGTCAGCACGGCGCGTTCGGCATCCAGCAGATAACAATCCACACTGGCACGATAGGCGATGGCAGCCGAATATTGCTGGGGGAAGCGACTCACCAGCACCAGGCGGCCGATGTCGTGCAGGAGGCCGGCAGTAAACGCGAAATCCTGGTTCAGATGCAGGTGCATCGCCAGCACCTTGCAGCAGACCGCCGTGGCGATCGAATGACGCCAGAAAGCGCGTGAATCGAAGCCGGGGCAGTCGCCCTCCGGAAAATGGCCTGCCAGCGCACTGGCGGTGACCAGGTGCCGCACGCTTTGCATGCCCAGCAGCGAGATTGCCTGCTGGATCGTGGTGACCTTCGAATGGCTTCCGAAGAAGGATGAATTCGCAAACCGCAACGTTTTTGCGGCCAGCGCCTGGTCGAGCGATACCTTGCGCGCAAGGGTCGCGATATCGATGTCGTCCTGATCCACGCAACTGAGCAGCTCGACCACGACCGAGGAGAGCGTCGGCAGGTTGTGCAGCTGGCGCACGATCTCATCGGCAGCAATGGCCTGCATCTCCGGCAGCATCGGTGAATCGGTCATGACAATGTGCCCGAGCGGAAGTTGCGAATGTAGCCGTGGAGCGCGGCGGTCGCAACCGAAGGCGACAGATCCGACTCGACCGAGCCTGGTGACTGCGGCGTGACCGGCGCGGGCGGGCGGAACAGATGATCGACGCGCGCCATGCGTTCCTGACGCTCGTTATTGTCGACTTCGGCCGACACTTCGCTACCGGCAATGACCACGGTGGCAATCTGATGGCGCAGCAGCGAAGCCAGCATGGTCTCGTTAAGCTGCGTGCCCTTCGGCAAAAGAATATTGCCCTTGGTATCGAGCACTGCGTCTGACAGGGTCATGCCAGGCTTGGCGGTTGCCAGCGGTATCTGTTGGTAACGATTCGGCATCGAAGGTGGACCGGTTATGACTGCGCGCTGATCGGAAAATCGGGCCGGGTACGGGTACCCCTGGCGTCGGATGACAGCTTACCATTGCGCGTTGTATTGCAACGCAATGCAAACAACAGGCTGACCC
>JAYUWF010000418.1:0-3023 GCA_043753685.1 Herminiimonas sp. | reverse complement strand
GCGGCGCCTGTTTTCGGTGACGAACACGATGGTGCTCTTGTTGGCCGCGGCCATGGCCAGCCAGCTGGCGCGCGTGCTGATACAGGCGGGCGTCTTGCCCGGTCTGGCAACGCCGGTATGGAATACGGACCAGTTCGTGCCGATGGATTCCGCCGCTGGCACCATCCTGCATGCGCTGGTCGGTTACGACGCGCGTCCGGCAGGCATGCAGATGGTGTTTTACGCCGGCAGTGTGATTCTGATCCTGATCGGCATGCGGATGATGCGGCCCGCCCGGTGCGCAGCCTTGCCTGCGTGAGCCTGAGCCTGGCGAGATAGCGGCTGGCAGCGGCAGGCAGCGCGTCAGACCATCGGTTTCGGCTTGGCTTCTTCGCGCCGGTTGAAGCCGGCCACCATATCGAAGCGAAACAAGCGGCATTCGAGTGCGCCATTGAAAAACGGCGTCTTGCGCGCCTCTTTCAGACGTAATAACTTCGGCAGCTTGAAGTCGGCCGAAAACAGGAAGATCTGCCAGCCCGCAAAGCGCTGCTTGAGCGTGGTGCCGAAGGCGCTGAAAAACGCGGTGAACAATTCATCGGTCGGCAGCGCCGCATCGCCACGCACGCCGATCCGTTCGCCATACGGCGGATTGGTAACCATCAGGCCCGGCGTGTCGGTGGGCGGCTTGACTTCCTGCGCCTCGACCTGTTTCAGCGGCACCTCGAAGAGGATGCCCGCCTTGTTCAGGTTGTTGCGGGTGATCGCCACCATGTCGCCGGAAATGTCGCTGCCAAAAATCGTCGGCGCGGATGGCAGGGGATTCGGCTTGACCGACCCCTTGATGGCACGCCAGGCTGCGGCATCGAATTCATGAAATTTTTCAAACGCGAAATCGCGCTTGGCGCCGGGCGGAATTCCGGCCAGCATTTGCGCCGCTTCGATCAGGATCGTGCCGGAGCCGCACATCGGGTCGAGCAGCGGCGTGCCCGGCTTCCAGCCCGCCACCCGCAACAGGCCGGCCGCCAGATTTTCCCGCAGCGGCGCGTCGCCGGTTTCCATCCGCCAGCCGCGCTTGAACAGCGCATCGCCGGAGGTGTCCAGGTACAGCGTAAAACTTTTCGTATCGAGGAATCCGACGATACGCATGTCGGGTGTCTTGGTATCGACCGATGGCCGTTCCTGGAACTGTTCGCGGAACCGGTCGCAGATCGCATCCTTGATCTTCAGTGTCGTGAATTCCAGGCTTTTCAGGGGCGACTTGATCGCCGTGACGTCGATGCGGATCGTGTGATGCACGCTGAACCAGTCTTCCCACGGTTGCGCCAGCGTCAGGTCGTAGATGTCGTTTTCATTCGTATAGCCGGCATGGGCCATGCGCATCAAAACACGTGAAGCAATGCGCGAATGCAGGTTCATGCGCCAGGCATCCTGGAGCGTGCCGGAACAATGCACGCCACCCGGTACCTGCAGGTGCACCGTCAGGGTTTTACCCGAGGTGCCGCCAGTGGTCTCGCCTGCGCTGTCCGTCATGGCGGCGATCTCCGCCAACTCTTCGGCAAGTGCCGCTTCCAGGCCGCGCGGGCAGGGGCAGAAAAACGAATGGGGAGCGGGTTTGGCGGCCACGCGGGCGGCCGGTCGTGCGGAATTTGCGTTCATGGAAACCCTTTGTCCGTTGTGTTGATGAATCGTCGATTCTTGCGCGAACGCGGTTCAGGTTCATTGAATCGCGCTCGCCTGCCATCCGACGGCGATGGCAGAGCTATTTTCGAACCAGGTCGATCCTTACTTCGCCAGCGCCCGTTCGACGAAATCGAGCCGGTCCTGGCCCCAGTATCCTTCGCCATCGACCACGTACCACGGCGCGCCGAAGATGTTGGCGGCGATGGCATTTTCGGTATTGCGTTCGTATTCCGCCTGGATGCTGTGTGTCTCTGAAGATTTCACCAGTGCCGCGCCGTCCAGGTCGAGCTGATTCGCAATGGCGACCAGCGTGGCAGTGTCGGCGATGTTCTTTTCTTCCGCCCAGACGGCTGCCATGATCGCGCCGGTCAGGGCCAGCGCCATCTCGGTGCCGTGCGCCAGTTGCGTGGCGATGATCAACTGCGATGCAGCGTCGCCCGAGACCGGGAAAAACTTCGGTTGCAGATTCATCGGCAAGCCGAGAAAACTGCTCCAGCGTTGCAGCTCGTGCAGACGGTAGGCCTGGCGTTGCGGCGCGCGCTTGGCCAGCGGCAGGCCGCCGGACACGTTGAAGATCTTGCCGACGTCGCAGGGACGGATGTCGACCTGTGCGTTGTACTGCTTGGCCAGGGCGACCATGCGCGCATGGCCCAGGTAGGCATACGGCGAAGGGGGTGCGAAATAATATCCCAGGACTTTCGGCATGATCTTCTCCAGTGCAATGCAACGAACAACAGTCGGATCGATCAGAACGGCTTGACGATCACCAGCACGATGATCGCAAACAGCAGCGCCACCGGTACTTCATTAAACCAGCGGAACCAGACATGGCTGCGTTTGTTGACGCCATTCTCGAATTTTTTCAGGAGGCTGCCACAGGCGTGGTGATAACCGATCACCAGGAGCACGAGCGCCAGCTTGGCATGCATCCAGCCATTTCCGGGGCCGCGGCCGATGCCATACACCTGCCATAGGATCACACCGAAAATTACCGCCGGAATCGCCAGGATCGTCGTGAAGCGGTACAGCTTGCGTGCCATCATCAGCAAGCGTTCACGGGTGGTCGGATCGCTGCAGTCGGCCAGGTTGACGAAGATGCGCGGCAGGTAGAACAGGCCCGCGAACCAGGAAATGACGAACAGAAGATGAAGCGATTTAATCCAGGGATAGAGCATGGGGCCTGCCAATGAGCGAATCGTCAAAATAGGGTCGCACGTCGGCCGTTGGGAAAACAACCGTCGATGCGGGAAAGTGCTCCGATTCTAGCCTAAGAACCTGTTTCGGTAGGCAGGGTCGGCGTGGCAGGAGTGATTCGTGCGCAGACCAAGGCGTGGCGACGCGACATGGCGGGTCATGGCAAGGAG
>JAYUWF010000417.1:0-3030 GCA_043753685.1 Herminiimonas sp. | reverse complement strand
CCCGATTTCCAAAGAAAACGCCGCCATACCCGACAAGGTCAGGTGGAGCGGCGCGAGCAGATAAGATCGGATCGGTCTTCTACTGTTCATTAAATTCGGGTAAAGCCTTTCGATTTTTTGCAGCGGCCGCAATGTGATGAGTCACGTCTTGCGGTGCTGCTGTCTCCAACGACCTGCCTTTTTTTCAGGCAGGCCTGTCTTCCATTCATTCCCAGTTCAATGCACCACCGGTCTGGTACTCGATCACGCGCGTTTCGAAAAAGTTGCGTTCCTTTTTCAGATCGATCATCTCGCTCATCCAAGGGAAAGGGTTTTCTTCTTGAGCGAACATGACGTCGAGTCCAATCTGTTGTGCTCGGCGATTCGCGATGAATCGCAGGTAGCCTTTGAACATTGGTGCATTCAAGCCGAGCACTCCACGCGGCATTGTATCCTCTGCGTATCGATATTCCAACTCTACCGCGCTTAAAAACAACGCTTTGATTTCATCTCTGAATTCAGGCGTCCAAAGATGCGGGTTTTCCATCTTGATCGTGTTGACCAGATCGATGCCGAAGTTACAGTGCATCGACTCGTCGCGCAAAATATATTGGTACTGTTCGGCCGCGCCGACCATCTTGTTCTGCCGTCCCAGCGCGAGGATCTGCGCGAAGCCGACATAGAAGAACAGGCCTTCCATCAGACACGAAAAGACGATCAGCGACTTCAACAGCTTCTGGTCATTGATCGTGGTGCCGGTCGTGAAGTGCGGATCGGTCAGCGTGTCGATGAACGGAATCAGGAACTCGTCCTTGTCGCGAATCGATTTGACTTCGTGATACGCGTTGAAGATTTCTGACTCGTCCAGACCCAGCGATTCGGTGATGTACTGGTAGGCGTGGGTGTGGATCGCTTCCTCGAAGGCCTGGCGCAGCAGGTACTGGCGGCACTCGGGCGCCGTGATGTGGCGGTAGGTGCCGAGTACGATGTTGTTGGCGGCGAGCGAATCGGCGGTGACGAAAAAGCCCAGGTTGCGCTTGACCAGGCGACGCTCGTCGTCGGTCAGGCCGTTCGGATTTTTCCACAGCTCGATATCGCGCTGCATGTTGATCTCTTGCGGCATCCAGTGGTTGGCGCAACCGGCCAGGTACTTGTCCCATGCCCACTTGTACTTGAAAGGCACCAGCTGATTGACGTCGGTGCTGCCGTTGATGATGCGCTTGTCGGAAGCCTTCATGCGGCCGCTCGGATCGGCCAATGGTGCATTGGCAGCGGATTCGGAGCGAGCCAGCGACGCCAGCGGCGACACTGGATCGAAGACCGATTGCATCGTCGGCTGCATTGTCGGTTGCACTGCCTGAGGCGCAACGGCATGCAAGGTCGGTGGTGAAGCAGCTGATGCAGCGCTTTGTGGCTTGGTTGCCGGTGTGATTTCTTCGTCCCAATTTAGCATGGTGATTTTCCTTGACCCTGTTTATGCATGATTGCTTGTTCGCTGCAATGCTTCGACAAGCTGTTTTTCAATTCTGATTGTGCCAGCCGCCAGTGATGGACCGCGTTCGCTACCGCTCACTGGCTGCTTGCCGCGGACTTTCCGCGTGCTTGCCACGTACTTGCCACATACTTACCACCACCTCACTGACAGGCTTCGCATTCCTCGAAACCGTCATCACCTGGCCGCAGCACGCAGGCCGGACCATCCGCTTCGGCGGCAGCGTAGTTGACTGCGACCATCGCCGCACCGCCGGACAGGCCGCCATCGGCCGATACCGCATTCAGGGCGCCGGTCTTGGACGTCGATTTCTCGGTATGCGTGGCGCCGATGGTGCGCAGGTAGTACGTCGTCTTCAGGCCGCGCAGCCATGCCAGCTTGTAGGTCTCGTCAAGCTTCTTGCCCGATGCACCGGCCATGTAGATGTTCAACGACTGCGCCTGGTCGATCCACTTCTGGCGACGCGATGCGGCTTCCACCAGCCAGGATGGCTCGACTTCAAAGGCGGTGGCGTAGATCTCGCGCAGGTCTTGCGGTATGCGGTCGATCTTGGTCAGGCTGCCGTCGAAATACTTCAGGTCGGAGATCATGACTTCATCCCACAGGCCGCGCGCCTTCAGATCCCGCACCAGGTATTCATTGATCTCGGTGAATTCGCCGGACAGATTCGACTTCACGTACAGGTTCTGATAGGTCGGCTCGATGCAGGCAGCCACCCCAATGATATTGGAAATCGTCGCCGTCGGTGCGATCGCCACGCAATTCGAATTGCGCATGCCGAATTCCTTGATCCGGGCCCGCAGCGGCTCCCAGTCCATCGACTCGGACATGTCCGTTTCCAGGTAACCGCCACGCTCTTCGGCCAGCAGCTTCAGCGAATCCTTCGGCAGGATGCCGCGGTCCCAGAGTGATCCGCGATACGAACTGTAGCGGCCGCGCTCTTCGGCCAGTTCGGTCGAGGCGTAATAGGCGTAGTAGCAGACCGCTTCCATCGACTTGTCGGCAAACTCGACCGCCGCCATCGAAGCATACGGTGTGCGCATCATGTGCAGGCAATCCTGGAAACCCATGATGCCCAGACCGACCGGCCGATGGCGCAGGTTGGAGTCCCGTGCTTTCTTGACGGCGTAGTAGTTGATGTCGATGACGTTGTCCAGCATGCGCATCGCGGTGCGGATGGTCGCTTGCAGCTTGACGTGGTCGAGCTTGCCATCCTTCATGTGGGCCGGCAGGTTGACCGAACCGAGGTTGCAGACAGCAATTTCGGACTCGTTGGTGTTGAGCGTGATCTCGGTGCACAGGTTCGAGCTGTGGACCATGCCGACATGCGATTGCGGCGACCGGATGTTGCATGGATCCTTGAACGTGATCCAGGGATGGCCGGTCTCGAACAGCATCGACAGCATCTTGCGCCACAGGTCGAGCGCTTCAATCTTCTTGAACAGGCGCAGCTCGCCGCGCGCAGCCTTGGCTTCGTAACCGGTATAGGCTTCCTCGAAGGCGCGGCCGACCTTGTCGTGCAGGTCCGGCACATCGGACGGCGAAAACAGCATCCAGTC